>JAMWCM010000134.1 GCA_023818355.1 Candidatus Omnitrophota bacterium | reverse complement strand
AAGAGGGAAAATACCACTACGATGGCCATCGTAATTGTCAGGTTAGACTTTCTCCTAAGGAGACTTTAGAATTAAATGGGATATGTCCTAAATGTGGTAAAAATCTTACTGTGGGGGTAATGCATCGAGTGGAGCAACTTGCGGATAGAGAAGAAAATTTCCTTCCCGAGAATGCCATTCCTTTTAAAAATATGGTCCCTCTGGATGAAATTATTGCTTCTGCTAAGGGGATGGGGGTAGAGACCCAGCAGGTAAAACAGGAGTATCGGAATATTTTGGGATGTTTGGGGACAGAATTTGATATTCTCTTTAATTTTTCGGAACAAGATTTATACACGCATCTTTCCCCACGCATCGCCGAGGGGATTATCCGGGTAAGAAAGGGAAAACTAAACATTCTCCCCGGATACGATGGAGAGTATGGAAAGATTGAGATTTTTGGAAAGGAAGAAATAGAGAAAAAAGAAAAACAGATGACTTTATTTTAAGTATAGATGGATGGAGATAAAAAGGTGATAATTTTGGGAGGAGGTCCAAATCGTATCGGGCAGGGGATTGAGTTTGACTATTGTTGTTGTCACGCTTCTTATGCTTTGCGGGAGGAAGGGATTGTCTCCATTATGGTTAACTGCAATCCCGAGACAGTTTCTACAGATTATGATACATCAGACAGATTATATTTTGAACCCCTCACCTTAGAGGATATTCTTAATATTGTAGAGTGGGAAAAACCCATCGGTATAATTGTTCAGTTTGGAGGACAAACTCCATTAAATTTGGCAATTCCCTTGCGTAATAGAGGGGTGAACATTTTAGGGACCACTGCCGAATCCATTGACATCGCTGAAAACCGCGAGCGTTTCAAACAGCTGCTGGATAAATTGGGGCTTCTCCAGCCAGATAACGGAACTGCATTTGATTTTGAGGAAGCAAAGAAAGTTGCCAAAAGGATTGGTTATCCCGTTCTGGTTAGACCCTCTTATGTCTTAGGAGGAAGGGCAATGGAAATTGTTTACGATGAGGAGACCTTGGAGAAATTCATTAAGTCTGCCACTGAGGTTTCCGGAGAGCATCCTATTTTAATTGATAAGTTTTTAGAGGATGCTATTGAAGTGGATGTGGATATGATTGGAGATGGAGAAACTTTCATAATTGGAGGAATAATGGAGCATATTGAATATGCAGGGATTCATTCGGGAGATTCTGCTATGGTGCTGCCCCCTTATAGTTTATCGGAGAGTATTTTAAATCAGATTAGAGAAGCAACATACATGATGGCAAGGGAATTGAATATTAAGGGATTGATGAATGTGCAGTATGCAGTTAAGGAAAATAAAGTCTATGTCTTAGAAGTAAATCCCCGTGCTTCAAGGACGATACCTTTTGTTTCCAAGGCAATTGGAGTTCCTCTGGCAAAATTAGCGACGAAGGTTTTGTTAGGTAAGGAATTGAAGAATCTGGGTTTTACTAAAGAAATTATTCTTCCCTACACCGCAGTTAAGGAGTCGGTTTTCCCTTTCAATCGTTTCCCGGGAGTAGATATTATTCTTGGTCCAGAGATGAAATCAACCGGAGAGGTTATGGGAATAGATTCTGATTTTGGTTGTGCCTATATAAAGAGTCAATTGGCTGCAGGACAGAATTTACCCAAGAAGGGAAATGTCTTTATCTCAGTTTGCGACCGGGACAAACGTGCGGTGGTTTTTATTGCTAAAAAATTGAGGGATCTGGGTTTTTGTATCTATGCAACTCAAGGAACTGCCCAGGTTCTGGAGAAGAATGGAATTAAGGTAAAGGTTTTACCAAAGATTGCTGAGGGAAGACCGAATATCTTAGATTTGATTAAAGATGGAAGAATTCAGCTGGTGATAAATACTCCTTCAGGAAGGATTCCCCGTAAAGATGAGATAAAAATTCGCTCCCATGTAATTTTATATAACATTCCCTACACAACTACCATTTCTGGAGCACAGGCAACAGTAAATGGAATAGAAGCAATGCTTAAAAGAGAGTTAAAAGTAAAATCGTTACAAGAACACCATCGTCTAATAAATCCGAAATCTTATTATGGAAAAAATTATTCTTAAAACTACCAAGAGGATTGATTTGGTAGATATTACTGATAAGATAGAGAGTTTGGTGGAAAAGAGTAGAGTAAAAGAGGGAATCTGCTTTCTTTTCTGTCCCCATACAACTGCTGGACTTACCATAAATGAGAATGCTGACCCTTCAGTAAGATATGATATAATGAATACCTTGAAGAGAATTATTCCAGAAAATGGGAATTATGCTCATACAGAAGGAAATGCGGATAGTCATATAAAATCAACTCTCTTCGGACATTCTCTGACAATCTTTATTGAGAATGGAAGACTTTCTCTGGGAACCTGGCAGGGGATATATTTCTGTGAGGGAGATGGTCCAAGACAGAGAGAGGTGTGGGTGAAGATAATTTAAAATTCAAATATCAAAATGAGAATTTCAAATTTAAAATTAAATAATGATAATTTTGATTTTTGCATTTTGATTTTTGTATTCCGAGTGACGAAAGGAGTGAGGCGATGCCGGAGTTACCCGAAGTTGAGACAATAAAAAAAGAGTTAGAGAAGGCGGTTTTAAATAAAAAGATTTTAGAGATAATTGTCAACAATCCTAAGGTTATCAAACAGCCCAAGAGGGAGGAGTTTGTAAAAGGATTGAAAGAGACAATTATAAAAAATGTTTTAAGAAAGGGAAAACTTCTTATCTTGGAATTATCTAATGGGAAATCCTTATGCATACACCTGAAATTAACCGGTCAGTTGATCTATCCTGGAGAACCGAATAAATCAAGGGTAAGCTTTAAACTCTCTGATGGGAAATACTTAGACTATCGTGACCGGAGAGTTTTGGGAGAATTGCGCT
>JAMWCM010000020.1 GCA_023818355.1 Candidatus Omnitrophota bacterium | reverse complement strand
AATAAGCCCAGATAGCAAAAACAGAAATGCCTAAAAGAAAAAATAATATTCTCTTTTTCATCTCAATTAGACAAGTCTATTAAAATTATCACAGACATATTTGATTTCTCTTTCCGTAAGATGTGGATACATGGGTAAAGATAAAACCTCTTGGGCTATCTTCTCCGCTACGGGAAAATCTCCCTTTCTATAGCCCAATTCTTTGTACGCTCTCTGTAAATGTAAAGGTATGGGATAGTGAATCAATACCGAAATCCCTCTCTTTTGCAGTTCTTCAATAATTCTCTCTCTATTTTTTATTCTTACCGCAAATATATGATAAACATGTCTTGCATACGACTCCTCCACAGGAAGAATTATATTTTCGTTTTTTTCTAAATATTTGATGTAAATTCTCGCATTTTTGCGCCGCATCTCATTCCATTTATCCAGTCTCTTTAATTTCGCCGATAGAATTACTGCCTGTAAGGTATCCAGGCGCGAATTGTATCCAATTATTATATGTTCATAACGCGACTTCCGGCCATAGTCTCTTAACATAAGAAGCCTTCTATAGACATCTTTATCATTGGTTACAACCATCCCACCATCTCCACAGGCACCTAAATTTTTCGTAGGATAAAAACTGAAACAACCAATATCTCCCATTGTCCCTACTTTGTAAATTTTGAATTTTGAATTTTGAATTTTGAATTTATATTCACTTCCGTGTGCCTGGGCACAATCCTCAACTACTTTTAAATCATATCTTTTGGCAATCTCTAAAATTGGTTTCATATCTGCGGGTTGGCCATAGAGATGAACCGGAATTATTGCCTTTGTCCTTTTTGTAATCAACCCCTCAACTTTATTTGTATTGATATTATAAGTCTCCTCATCAATATCACAAAACACAGGCCTTGCTCCGCAGAAAGAAACAGCCAGGGCGGTAGCAATATAGGTAAAGGCAGGAACAATTACTTCGTCTCCTTGACCAATCCCCAAACTCAAAAGTCCCAGAAACAAAGCATCGGTTCCCGAATTTACTCCCACCGCATATTTAGTTCCTATGTATTTTGCAAATCCTTCTTCAAATTGCCCCTCCTCTTCCCCCAAGATAAAATCTCCCTTATTAAAAATTTTCTCCAGAGCATCTTTAATTTCTTTCTTTATCTCTGCATACTGTTTTTCCAAATCCACAAATGGCACTTTCATCTCTTAACTCTATAACCCTCCAACTCTATATATTGCCTGCATTACCTCCTCGGGTTCTATTTCTTCAAGACAAATCCTTTTCTCACATTTTGGCATACGAAACTTCCAATAGCAAGGTCTGCAGGGAACATCTTTTGTTACTACAATGTGCTCAAAACTTGCTGGATAAGGTCCATAAACTTTTTCATTAACTGGCCCAAAGATAGAAACTGTTTTTACTCCCAAGGCCACCGCTATATGGAGAGGCCCTCCATCATTACAAACAATCAACCTGCATTGTTTTATTAAACTTACTAAAGTGCACAGGTCTGTTTTTCCGGCAAGATTTAGAGGTTTATCTTTTACCTTTGCAGCAATCCCATCACAGATTACTTTTTCTTTTTCATCTCCAAATAAAATTATTTTCGCATTATAGCGTAGCGTTAAATTACTTACCAAATTTGCTACTTTATCATAACTCCAGTGTTTTAATATCGCCTCCTTCCCCCAGCTTGCTCCTCCTCCGGGAATAATACCGATGATTAAATCCTTTCCCGGAATAAATCCATGTTCCTTCAAAATATGTTTTGCTCTTTCTTCCTCTTCAGGACTGATATATATCTCCAATTTCGTTTCAGAAGGCTTTATGTTTAATAACCTACACAATTCTAAGTAATATACAGGAACTGGCTTATAATGGTAGCCATCAATTTTTATTTTATGGGTAAGAAAAACTCCCCTATCTTTATAATCAAATCCAATCCTTTCGGGAACCCGGATTAACCACAAAAAGAAGCTGTATTGTCTTGCCAAAGATAAGTCTATGGCGATTTGAAATTTTCTTTCCCGGATTCTACTTAAAAAAAGGAAAAATTTTTTTGTAAAAGCAAACCTTGACCTCCTCCACAATGCCCGCCATTCATCTTTTTCAAAGACAAAGATTTCGTCTATGCAGGGATTATTCCTTAGAAGCGGAGCAACCCGCTTATTGCAGAGATAAGCAATGAAGCTCTCCGGGAAGTTATTCCGTATATTCCGCAATAAAGGAGTGGAGAATAAAACATCTCCAATCCCAAAGGGATTAATTACGAGAATATGTAGGTTATTCTTCTGCCAGCAAGCCATAATTTATTTTATCCGATAAATATCTTCAAAAAAATGAAGGGTTTTTTCTGCGGCTATTTCCCAGGAAAAATCCTTCGCTCTTCTCAAAGACTTCTCACGCAATTGCTGGTTCAAATCTTTATCTTTAACCACCTTAAAAATCGCCTCGGCAATAGAATCAACAGAATCTGGTTCAATGAGGATTGCGGAATTTTCCCCAATCTCGGCACAGGAAGATGTATTTGAAGTAATCACCGGACATCCTACCTGCATTGCCTCTATAATCGGTAGACCAAAACCTTCATAAAATGAGGGATAAACAAAACAGTCACAGAGATTATAAAAGAAATTTACTTCTTTCTGGGGAAGGTATCCTGTAAAAACAACCCTATCCCTTAAACCCAATTTTTCTACTAAAGAATAAACCTCATCACCTCCCCACCCTTTCATCCCTACGATAACCAACTGATGGGTAATTTCTATCTTCAGATTGTTAAAAGCGGAAAGCAAATTTTTTAAATTTTTTCTCGGTTCAATTGTCCCCACAAAAAGAATAAATTTATCTCTTACACCACAATTTTTAAGTAAAGACTTTGCTCTTCCCTTCTCCTCTTCTGTCAGGGGAAAAAATTCCTCTCCCGCTCCCAAATGAATTACTTTTATTTTATTTTCGGGAAACCCAAAATACTTCACCACATCCTTTTTTGTACTCTCGGAGACGGTGATTATTCCCTCTGCCCTCTCTAAGGCAGAAGCCATAATTTTATTTATCCTCTCCACTGTCTCTAAAGAATGCCCTTCGGGATATGCCTTTACAATCACATCGTGAACCGTTATAACAAATTTCTTTCCTTGAGGAGGAATGAGGTCATAACTTGAGCTATGATAGAGGTCTATCTTAGAAAAAAACAAATGTGGTCTTTGCCGAAATCTTTCAGTAAAAAAATAAAAATTCTTGCCCCTTATTTTGGGATTTCTTTTCTTACTAAAGGGTCTAATCCGACTATAGAGTAAATAACGATGATGGTGGTCAATTCGGGATAGATTTTTAAGCAGATTGTAGGTATACTGACCGACACCGGTCATCTGCGGTTTCAGGGTTGAGCGAATATCTATACCGATAACCATTTTACAATTCCAGAAGAGAAACTATTTCCTGCAATCTCTTTGCTCTTTCGCCAAATGGTTTTAAGCTAAACAGAGCTCTCTTTTTATACCTGAGAAAAGCCTTTTCAGCATCTTCTTTTCCCAGAAGTACACGATAGTTTGGTCTCTGTCCATCCTTAAGGGAGTACTTCCCTTCTTTCTTTATTTTCCCTTTTCCCTCCCGGAAATCATCGCGAATCTGAAAGGCAAGTCCTAAATTCTTACCATAATTTTTAAGCGCCTTTAATTCCTTTTCTTTTGCTCCCGTAAGGATTCCCGCAATCTCTAAGACAGAAATAAATAAAGAGGCGGTTTTATAAAAATGAATTTTCTCAATATCTTTGCGAGAGCATTTCATTCCACTGTATTTTAAATCCAGAAATTGTCCCAGACTTATCCCCTCTATTCCTATGGTAAGGGAAATACTTTTTAAAATACGATAAAGAGCGTAAGGAGAAACTTTTAAATCATAGGCATTCTCGGAAATCAACCTTATTCCTTCGGCACAGAGAGCATAAGCAGAAAGTATCGCCTTTGCCTCTCCACTTACACGGTGTAAAGCCGGCTTTCCCCGGCGCAAAATAGCATCATCCATACAGGGGAGGTCATCTAAAATAAGTGAACTGGTATGAATCATTTCTATACCACAGGCACATGGCAAAAAATTCTTTGGGTTCTTACCCAACATCTCCACCGTTGCCAAAACTAAAAGAGCACGTATTCTTTTACCTCCTGCCAGACTGCTGTAACGCATCCACTTCAATAATTCCCGATTAGTCCTGTTTTCTTTTCTTAAATAATCTCTGAGTGCCTGATTAACCAATTTTTCTTTTTCTCTCCAATATCTCTCCATAATTTTGATTTAATTAAGAAAAATCTTTTATATGACCTAAAACCTTAATCCCTGCTCTCTTAAAATAAAGCAAATCTTGAAAATCTCTTATGGTCTTGAGGCGATTGTAAAGAAATTGGGGATGAAAAGAAACCCGATAAATCTCCTGCACAAGACGCATCAGAACTTTATCAGGTATGGGGGTTTTCATTACCGGCTCTTTCATATCAAAATGCTCCCAGTCAAGTGTCTTTAGCCAGTTATTTTCTTTACACTCTTTAAATAAAGGGGTCCCGGGATAGGGGATAACCAGAGTTGCCTGCACTGTATAGGCGTATCCCTTTTTCAAAAGCCATCCCCCCAGTCTCAAGGTTCTTAAAGCGTCTTCATAATCTTCCCAGGGATAGCCGAACATAATGGTGATATGGGGAAATAATCCGGCTTTGCGGGCAAGTTTACAATCTTCTATAATTTTATCCACCGTCAGATTTTTATTTATCCTCTCCAAGGTATTCTGATTTGCAGATTCCAGTCCAAAAAGTAAAAGTCTAAAATTTGCCTTTTTCATCAATTTAAAATCCTCAAAAGTTAATGCCCCAAATCTCATATTACAATTTAAAAATATTTCTTTATGATAACCTCTTTGTATCATTCCCTGACAAAATTTTCTAAGCCAATCTCCTACTGGGAAAGTTCCCGTATCATCCATTATCTCCCGAATACGATAGCTCTCAACCAGATAACCAATCTCATCTAAAACATTATCTACATCTCTGATTCTAAATTTAGGATATAAAATAGGCCAGCTACAAAAACTGCATTTTCCCCACCAGCAATCCCTTCCCGACATAATGTAGGCTCCGGGAGTGTATTTATAATTTCCATTCTTGTAAGCATATAGATGCCACTTGGTAAGCTCACGGTCAATAAAAGGAAGGGTATCTAAATCGTGGATAAGTTGAAATTTCCCGGTGGATTTTATTTGACCGTCTTCACGAAAGTAGATGCCCGGTTCTAATTCAGTATTCAGTAAAGAATAACCCGTAGAGAACTTTTTTAAATTACGGCAAAGATTCAGAAGGAGAAAATCATAGTCTCCTCCGGTTAAAACAAAATCCACTTTTGAATTTTCAAAGGATTCTTCAGGTAAAGCGGTAACATGGTCGCCAAATAAAACGATTAGGGGATTGTAGAGTTGTTTGAGTTCATTGATGATTTTCCAGTGCTGTTTAATCACCGGAGTTTTTGTCTCCAGAGCAATTAAATCCGGCCTTTCTTTCTGAATAATTTCTAAAAATTTTTTATAGGAAATCTCTTCAGCAATCCCATCAAGCCAGATAACTTCATAACCCTCATTTTTTAGGAGAGTGGCTGCGGTAGCCGGAACAACCGGATAGATATAGGTAGGCTCTTTAAAATACTGAAATTGACGATTCTGGCTCAAAAGGGGAGTTCCTTTTTGGGAATCTAACGGAGGATAAACAATGGCTACTTTCATTTTTCTTCCTTCATCTTTTTGGAAAACAATCCTTTTAAAAAATAAATGCCATATATGAAATGGGTTAATATTATACCTAAAAACAGAAGAAAAAACAATTCACATCGCTTACGGAGGGGAGAAATTTTAAAAATACTAAAAAAGAAAATCACCAGAAGATAAAAAGAGATAAATGAGAGAAAGAGAAACTTAAAGGGTTGATAAAATAATCCCATAAATCCTGAGAAAATAAGTATGAGAAAAAACAGAGAAGGAATAAAATAAGAAAGTCTCAGAGAGGTTTCAGGAAAGCGCTTGGCAAAATATCCTCTATGAAGTGCATAATGAGAAACCTGTTTCAGATGGGGAAAAAATAAATGCCTGCGATGATGGTAAACTATCGCTTCCGGAACATAAAGAATTTTTTTATGAAATTTTTTGGAAATCTCTAAACATAAAAAGGTATCTTCCCCGGGCCAGAAATTGGTTTTAAAACCGCCTAATGCTTCAAAAATTTCTCTGCGCACAATAAAATTGCAGGAAGGGTAATCATCTACCTCTCTAATTTTTTCAGGACGATAACGATAGGTAAACCCATCGCTGACCAAAAAAGACTCATAAACCAAACCACTGGCAAATTGTCTTAAACTATCTTCCTGAGGGGTTATAGCTGGACCTCCTATGGCCGCTATTTCAGATTCATGGAAATAATCCCTTCCTCTTTTTAACCAGTTTTTTTCAGGATAGGCATCGTCATCAATAAAAGCAAGCAATTCTCCGGAGGCAATACCTAAAACTTTGTTTCTTTTTGCGGGTGGAGTAATTTCTCCTGTGGGAATAATTCTTATCCGTGGATGGGTATAAGAAAATCCTTCATCGGGTAAAACCAATATCTCATAGTCAGGGTAATCAAGCTGAAGACAATGCTTAAGACACTCTTCTAAGTAGGGATTATTTTTTTTACAGGCAATAACGATAGAAACCTTCATCAGAAGACTTAAAAATCTGGATTTAGAGTTTGGGACGCTTATTGTAGTATCTTAATATATAGACACGATAGAAAATTCCCAGAGTATCTAAGAAGATATTTAAAACCGAAGCTAACCCCACAGAACTTTTCCAGTGTTGCTCAAGTCTCACCGGTGCTTCCACTATTTTATATCCGAGACGATGCGCATTCACCAATACTTCTACATCAAAGGCAAATCTTCTAATCAGTATTTTGGGAAATACTTTCTTTAGAACCTCATACCTAAACAATTTCAATCCTGTCTGGGTATCACGCACAGGTAAGCCAAAGAGAATCTTGGTAAGATAATAATAGCCCAAGCTTAAGATACGCCGTAAGAGAGGATAATTAAGCCGGGAATTGGGATGGAATTTTGAACCAATCACCACATCTGCCTCATCAAGACGCATAATATCAAAAAAAGTAGAGACCTGTTCAGGATGTAGTGATAAATCGGCATCCATAAAAACCACCCAATCCCCTTTACAAAACCGAAATCCCTTTTTTAAAGCCCTCCCTTTACCAAAATTCTTCTTATTCCTTACCGGAACTATCTGGGGATATATACGAGACAATTCTTTTAATCTTAAGAAAGTATCGTCCCTTGAACCATCATCAACCACAATTATCTCATAGGGACAGGAAAATTCTTCAAAGGTCTTTAAAGTCTCCAATAGGGTTGATTCAATACAGTCTGAACCATTATAAACCGGAATAATTACTGAAGCTTTCCCATTTAGATTCTTCATAATAATTATACGGATTTATAAAATACCCACCAGAGATTTAAACAGAAAAGGAATAAAAAAGAAATAAAAATTAAGACCAGCACCTGTGAGAGGCTTTTATGGAATAGAGAAATTAAAGCAATCTCTAAGAGAAGTGTTCCCAGAAAAATATAAAGGTATCTCCTCTTATCAAGAGAAAGATAATAATTCATAAAAACAAAAAGAATACTGAGTAAAACCATATTAATAGAAAACATCCGTATCAGCGGAAAACATTCCTTATAAACTTTACCCACGATAATTCTTAACACCCACTCCGGGAAAATCAGCGCTACCGAAGCTATCAGGGCCGAAAGAAAAAACATATAAAGTATACTCTTTTTCAAAATAAATTTTGTATCCTGGTTTTTTGCCTGAAGATTGGCTACCTTGGGGAACATAGCAGTAATAATCGCCGAGGGGAAAAAGAAGACAATCTTACCCACCACCTGAGAAAGGGAATACAATCCTGCCTCAAAAGGTTCAAAAAATCGCTTCACCAAAATGATATCTATATTTAAAAAAGCAGCACCCCCCAGGGTTACCATAAATACCGGGAAAAAATAACTGTAAATATTTTTTAAATCTAAACCCTTATTTTCTGAAACAGGGTTTACAGTTACGGACAGGCTTTTATTTTGAAAATAAAAACAAAGGAGGAGACTTAAAAAAGAAGAAATTAAAAATGCCCCTAAGGCTCCTTTCACTCCCAGCATCAATTTTATAAAGATAAAAACAAAAAACAATTTTGCCAATCCGGAAAAAATAGAGACAAAACTGATATACCAGAATTTTTGCATACCCACAAGGGTGGCTTGGGGAACGGGAGAAAGATAACTCAATAAAATCAGCAAACTCAAGAGAAGGAAATTAACCCCCTCAGAGATTTTTAGAAATTTCCCTATAGGTTTAGAAAAAAGTATAATCCCTGCAAATATAATAAATCCTATCAAAAAAACCATCCTGTTTAACAGAGAAATAAATTTCTTCATTTTTTCAAAATTTTCCTGGGCATAAAGTTGTGAAACAAAGCGCGTAAAGGCAATGGTAATTGCTGAAGGGAACTGGGAAAAAATCATCAAAATCGCCAGTAGAGAATTAAAGAGTCCAAATTCCTGGGGGGTAAGGGCTCGGGTTAAAAAGATTGTATAAACTAAATTAAAAAAATTTGTAAGACTTGTTCCCAAAAACATAATTAAAGAATCTTTAGCCAGGTCATCACGCAATATATATTTTCTAAAATTCATTTTGGTTTCCCATAAGACCAATCAGGCAATTTTTAATCCTGAAGGAAAGGAATCCCAGATTGGTAAAGGCTTTCCCCAATAGAGGTATATTTTTATTTCCCCATTTTAAAAAATAAACTTTTGCCTCCAGACTGTGCCGCATAACATCGCCTTTCCTTCTCCGCACAGAAATATCTACTTCCCATACACTATAAGTATTATTTCCTATTTTATATTCTTTTTTACTCTGCCCATCCAAATTAACCCTATAATTTGACTGATTGGAATTGAGATTTAGTTCTTTACTTTTATACAGCTCAAAATCCATCTGCATTAAATAAAAGACTAAAGAAAGCGGCTCATAGGTTGAAGGTAAAATCAGATAGCGCTTTCCCTCAGAAAGCATATAACCCTGCTCTTGATAATAGACCACCCCTTTTTTCTCTTTTATTTTGCCATCCACTTCTATCTCGGTGAAAAGATAGGCAGGAAGCATCTCCGAAATATCAAGGTAAGAAATCATCATTGCCTTTGCAGGCTTTAACCATGAAAGGATAGATTTATCCTCGGCGGTCATCTTAAGTTGATACAAATATCTGCCTTCACGCTCTACAGCCCCTTCAAAAGCGTAGGAAGCTTTTCCTATAGGGAAAAGGTTCAAATAATTTACCTGGAAATCTAAAACAAACTTTTCATCCACCTCTTTAAACTTTTTGCGAGTAACTATTTTTTGAATTATTCTTTCCATTCTATTCTCATAACTTTCCCGTATTGCCAGCACAATAATTAATCCCAAAAAAACAAAAAAAATTAACTTAAATAATTTCTTCATCTCGGCAACCTGAGTTCAATCAACCCATCAAATAAATATAAAGAAACCAACTCCTCATCAGTCTCTCTATTGTTTAATCTGTGGCGGAACCTTAATCTTCACCTCTTTATCCGTAACTTCCTTATCCGTATCCCCTGAAGCTTGAGCTACCCAAATTCCTCTACAGGTGCGCATTACCGGGTCTAAAGCAGTAACCACACCCCCTGCCCCTTTTCCACCCCTGGGGTGGATTGTGTAAGTGGTTGGAAAATGATAATTAAGGAGAGTAAACAGCAACGGTGGATTCAGGATTTATTTTCTTATCCTTATCAATGCTCACAACTTCTGCCGCGGAAAGCCTCTCTCTTACCTCTTTTATCTTCACCTGTCCAATGTTTTCATTATTCTCGTAAAGGTCAAAAAGCATTCCTTCCATAACCCCCTCTCTTTTGCCAATGTTTAAAATAACAAAATTGTATTTTTCATTAAATAAAACGATGTTTGCCTGTTCAGTCTGGGGAGGAGAGAATTTTACCGGAGAAGGCGAAATCGTGGTCTGTGGCTGTTTCTCAGAACCTTCTTTTTTTACCACTACTGGCAAAAGTTCCACCGGGGAAGGGGTTCCGGTAAGGGCAATGCGCTTTGCTTCCTGCAAAGCCTTCTCCAATTCCTCCCTTACCCGATTTACCTCATTCAATTTCTCTTCCAATAACTGATTTACGCGTTCCATCTGGCTATTGAGCATCTGTCTCTCGTCTTCTGTTCTTCCAATTTCTTCTTTCAAAGAATTAATCCGATTCTCCAGGTCCTCTTTTTCTAAGGCTAAATCTACAAGTTTTTTCTCTAAATTCTCTTTATCCAGATTTACTTTGAGTATATCCCGCGGAGAAGTGGCTTTTACATTTCCTCCTAGTTCTTTTTCGATGTTAATCTTATCCTGCTGAACTGCACTCAGACGCGCTTCCAATTGAGACCGCTCTCCTTCCAATTGGGTGAGTAATAGACGATTATTCCCCAACCTATTCTCCAATTCGTTTATCCGCACCTGTAGGTCAGTTTTTTCTTTAAGCAGGTTTGACCAGGATTCCTGCGCACTCATTTTTACCTTCTGAGCTTCCTGGGCAATTCTTAAATCCTGTTCCAACTGGGAGATTTTCTTTATAAGTCCCGCTTTCTCTTCTGTATAATTACTAATTTTTTGATTTAGAGAAAAATTCTCATTTTTTAAATCCTCATAACTCCGCCTCAATTCCTGCAAATCATTATGTGCATTCTTCAATTCCCCGTTCAATTTCTCCAATTCTTCCTTTAAACGCGCAATCTCCTCCTCGCTTTTTTTAAGCGTTTCTCTTAAAGTATTATTCTTGATTGTCCAAAGTTCACGGTCTTTATTATACTGGTCAAAGAGTTTTTTCTTCTCAGAAGCAAGATAAAATACCGCAATGGCCATTACCAGAAGTAATAAAATAAAAACCGAGGTTAAAAGGGTACGCAAAATCTGTCTCATCAAAATTAGTTAAATAATTTTAAACGGTTCGGCGTAAGAGTCTTAAAAATAATACCGGCCTTTTTATCCATAAAATTTCTAGGAAAAATCTCTTTATATCTTCAAAAATCAAGAATAGACTGGGAATAATAAATAGTGTCAAAAATGTAGAACTGGTTAAACCTCCCATCACGGTGATCGCTAAGGGAGACCAGAGATTGGCGGACTCGGAACGGTCAAGCGCCATGGGGGTAAGCCCTAATAATGTGGTAATGGTGGTCATCAGTATAGGCCGTAATCTATCTTCTCCTGAAGAAATAAGCACTTTCAATAAATTATACCGCGTATACTTTCTATTTTGCAACTTTAAATTGATGAAGTCAATCAAAACTATAGCGTTGTTTACGACAATTCCCCCTAACATCATAAAACCAATTAAGGCTCCGATATTTATGGAGGTATCGGTAAGACGCATTATGGAAACAACGCCAATTGCTGCCAGAGGAACGGTCATCATAATAATTAAAGGTTGAACATAAGACTCAAATAAACAAGCCATAACTAAGTATACCAAAAAAAGCGTTAAAAAAATGGCAAAAGAAAATTCCTTTTGATTCCGCAGCATCTTTTCATAATCTCCTCCAAACCGATAGAAATAATCTTTGGGAAATTCAATGTCCTTCAATGCCTCCTTGATTTTTTCTCCCGCCTCTTTTAAGGACATAGAACCTCTACTCCCACTGACCTGAACCATCCTCTGCTTATTCTTTCGCCAGATTTCACTTGGTCCGATATCAAAACGAAAATTGCCTATCTGATTAAGATAGACACTTGTTCCTTCGCGGGAAGTAAGCACTAAATTATGCAGGTCTTTAAATTTTTTACGGTCTTCATCACGGAGACGCACCACCATTTCCACTTCCTTTGCTTCCGTGTGGTAATAGGTGGCCCTTAATCCCCGCATCTCCCCATGGATGGTGGTAGCGATGTCTTCAAGATTAAGTCCAAAGTAAGATGCTTTATCCTTATCAATAAAGACACGCAACTCTGGTCTCCCTTCACGCATCCTTATCTTCACATCGGTCATCCCGGGAACAGTCTGCAGTTTTGTCGCCATGGCAATAGCAAGATTTTTTAAAACATCGTAATCGTAACCAAAGACATCTAAAAATATCTCTCTTGTCCCTACCTCCTGGGGTTCTTCATAATAAATAAAAGCATCGTAAAAACGTTCAATCTCCTCTGTCTTGGGACGGAGTTCATTGATAATCTCTTGGGTGGAGCGTGAACGATAGAGTAAAGGCTGAAGGCGCACATATATCTTTGATGACCAGCGCTCAATACGCGAAGAAATGGTTCTTACCTCAGGAAGGGCTTTTACCACTTTCTCCACCTGTTCTACACATTTATCCGAAACATCCAGCTTTGCACCCGTGGGTAATTCCACATGGATGGTAAATTCATTCTGTTCAGTGACCCCAATAAATTCTGTCTTCAGTTTCTTTGCCATCTGCAAAGATAAGAGGAAGAGAACAAATGTGGAAGCAACCAGCAGATAGCGATAGCGCAAAGCATAAGCAAGAAAATGGCGATAAAATTTGCGCACTTTAAGATAGAACAGCCTTGTCCTCGGAATTCGGGAAGTTTTTTTATACTGCTTCATCTGTAAACGCGAACCAAGAAGCGGAATAAAAGATAAAGCCACAAATAAAGAAGCAAGCAGAGAAAATACCACGGTGAGCGAAAGCCCCACATATAAAAGGCGGATCTCCTTATTCACAAAAACAATGGGTAAGAAAACCACCACCGTGGTAAGGGTGGAGGCGGTAATGGCTAAAGTTACCTCCTGACTTCCCTCCTCAGCAGCCTGCATCTGAGAAAGACCGTGCTCTCTCTTTTTGAAAATATTATCTAAAACCACAATGGAGTTATCCACCAGCATCCCAATACCTAAGGCAAGACCACTTAAGGTCATTACATTCAAAGTAAGTTTAGCAAAAAACATAAAGGCAAAGGTGGCAATTACGGAGATAGGGATAGAAATCCCGATAATCAGTGTTGGTTTTACATCCCAGAGAAAGATAAAAAGCACAATTACCGCTAAGATTCCTCCCCAGAGAAGCGAGCTTTTTACTGCAGAGATGGCATCGCGAATTGCCTCTGCCTGATTATAGGTAATTTTCAATAAGATATCGCGGGGAATCAGGGAACGTGTATGCTCTATCTCTTGCTTAATCAATTCTACAACCTTAATCGTGTTAGCGGTGGTCTCTTTCTGAATATATAAGGAAACCACCGGCTGAATATCCACCCGCGCTAAGTCAATGGGTTCAAGAAAAGAATCCCTCACATTTGCCACATCCTTTAGTCTGATTACCGAACCCTGTGGAGAAACCGCAACCCCAATTTCTTCAATATCGGAAATCTTTTCAAACTGCCCCATGGTGCGGATGAGGAATTTATCGCGTTCGCGTTTTATCTCCCCTGCCAGGAGATTTAAATTATTTAAATTTAGAACATTGATTACCCTCCCCAAGGGAATGTTATATCTCAGTAAATCCTCCTGTCTTGCCTCCACTAAAATCTTGCGTTCCCTCCCTCCCACTACCTCTACATTTGCCACTCCTTCCAGACGCTGAAAACGTTCCTTAATCCTTTCATCCACGAGGCGCCTTAAAATTTCCGGAGTATAGCCTGTCCCGGTGACCGCAACAATTACGATCGGAACATCGGTCTTTTGATATTTGGCAATTACCGGCTTTTCAATCTCCCGGGGAAGTTTATCCACAATACGCGAAAACTTCTCCCTTACTTCCAAGGCAGCAAAATCCATATTTGTCCCTGGCTCAAACCTTAAAACCACGCGTGATTCTCCTTCTTCCGATATTGAAAGAATCTCTCTTAAATGGCTCACCCCACTTACCGACTCCTCCACCGGTTTGGTTACAAGCATCTCCACATCGGAGGGAGGAATTCCTCCTCTAATTTGAATAATAATGGAAATGTCTTCAAAAGCGACATTGGGCATCATCTCTACGGGAAGACGCTGTAGAGAAACCATCCCCACCAAGATAATTCCTGAGAAAACCATAAAGACCGTTACCGGCCGATAGATGGAGAGTTTAGGTAAGTTCATTTTTATACTAATTCATACCATCTCCCTGGCCCGGCAGGGCCCTGGGCACGGATGAGTCCGCGTTCCAACAAAACCTTTATATCTCTGGCAGCAGTAGGCATAGAAACCTTAAACATTTTTATATAATCTTTTCGCGTAAGCCGTCCGTTGGCTTTCAACTCCTCCAAGAATTTCTTCTGGCGTTCATTTAAACCGGTGAGTCTCTCCTCACTGGGAAGAATCCGTTTTTCCTCCAGAGGGATTATGGGTATCTCCAAACCCACTTCTTTTGCTGGAGCCACTTCCGGAACAGGGGTAATTTCCACAGGAAGAGGTTTGAGTTCTTCAGGAACTATCTCCGTAGGCTTAATCTCTATTACCGGACGCAGTTTGAACAGGGAAAAGAATTTCAGCATCGTTAAATATAAACTGGGGATAACCACCAAGGTAAGAAAAGTAGCGGAAGTTAATCCTCCAATAACCGTAATGGCCATCGGAGCGCGCAGTTCTGCTCCTTCTCCCAGACCTAAAGCCAGGGGAAGGAGTCCTAAGACAGTGGTAAGCGAAGTCATCATAATCGGTCTTAACCTCTGCACTCCTGCTTGAATTAAGGCTTTTTCTATCTCCATCCCCTCTTTACGAAAATGATTTACCGTCTCAATCAAAACAATCCCGTTATTGACCACAATCCCTCCTAACATGATCATTCCTAAAAGCACCACCGCATTTAAGGTGGTGCGCGTAAGAAATAAAACGAGGGCAACACCGACTACCGAAAGGGGAAGGGTGAACATAATAATAAAGGGTTGCCAGAGGGATTCAAATTCCGAAGCCATCACCATATAATTAAGAATAAGGGAAAGAATCAGGGCAAATCTCAAAGATTTAAAGGACTCCTCCATATCCTTCCTCTCTCCTCCCAGTTTCACAATAAAACCTTCAGGAATTTTATATTTCTGTAAAGCAGATTCAATATCCTGTGCCACCTTATTAAATCCGCGCTTATAGATATTGGCAGTAAGGAGAATTACTCTCTGCTGGTCTAATCTCTCAATCTGGCTTGGTCCGGTTCCCATTACAATATATGCCACATCTGAAAGCGGAATATCCACATCTAAGGCTTGAGAATGAATTAAAATCTGCCGCAATTTATTCATATCCTTGCGGTCCTCTTCACGGAGACGCACCCGGATATCATATTCCTGTCCCTTCTCCTTAAATTTCGTAGCAACATGACCTTTAATGGCTACCTGAGAAACAAAGGCGATATCATTCACGGAAAGATTATAATAGGCAGCTTTATCCTTGAGAACATTAACCTTTGTTTCCGGATGAGGGGGAGCAAGGGAAGAAGTCACTCCGTAAACTCCGGGAATTTCCTTTAACATCTCCTCCATATCTTTAGAGATTTTCTCAAGAGTTTTCAAGTCATGTCCTTTTATCTCTAAGGTAATCGGTTTACCCGCCTGAAAAGCCATTTTAAATACACTCTCCTGGAGAATGTATTCTAAGCGTGCTCCTTCTAGGTCTTCATATTTTAATTCTTCCTGGAGAATCTGAATTATCTCCTGACTGGAGCGGTATCCGGGGTCGTGCCGATTCATCTTCTTAAGATTAACCACAAAACGCGCCTGGTGTGAACCCATAGTTTCTACCACCTCTCCGGTTCGCTCTTCCCGGGTTGAGCCAATGGTTAAACTTACCCCCTCAACATCGGGAATTCCTAAGAGTGCCCTTTCCACTTTCCTGCAGACCCTATCGGTCACTTCCAATTTTGTTCCCGTGGGCATCTCCAATTTCACCACAAACTGTCGTTCATCTATCTTAGGTAACAACTCCCGGTCTAAACGCGAAAGCAGCAAAATAGAAAGAAGAAAAATAAATCCTACAAGAATTAAGCCTAAAAATCTCATTTTCAGAAAACCAGAGATAAACTGGGTATAAGCTTCCCAGATTTTTCCGAAGAGTGGAGATTCCCTCTTTTTCCCCTCAACCACCACTTCCTTTTTTCCTCCTCCCACTACCGCTAAGCGGGGAACAAGGGTTAAAGCTACAATCAGGGAGATAAGTAAGGAATAGGTGATGGTCAAAGCCATTTCTCTAAAGAGTTGCCCGGCAATGCCCACCACATAGATTAAAGGAACAAAAACTACTACCGTGGTTAAAGTAGAACCGGTGATTGCCGAACCCATCTCCGTTGCTCCCAAGATGACCGCCTCTTTAAGCCCTTTACC
>JAMWCM010000133.1 GCA_023818355.1 Candidatus Omnitrophota bacterium | reverse complement strand
CGCTTCTGAATAATCTGGCGGATTAAGTTCTCAATATCTTTCTCGGTAACCGGTGGCTGAGAATCTTGTAAAGTAAGAAAAAATGGCTCGGATGCAAACGGATAAGATACGGATGCAGACGGATTAAATAGGGATGGTCGCAGACTATCGGCGTCAAAGGGCAAGAAAAATCCCTCTACATTTCTTATACTCAACCCCATAATTCCCCACACCATTATCAACTTTATATACCCTCTCATCTTTCCCCTAACTTCACATTTTTTACCTTACTTATTTGTGAAATTAATCTTTGCCACCACACCCATTCCACTGCCCACAAACTCAAAGACTAAATAGGTTGTACTACAGAAGTTGGTAATTTAAAAATCAAAAACTTTATCTTGGTATAATTTCTTAATCTTCTCTAAGTTTTGTGTCACTTTGCGCAGGAAATTCTCCATATATCTATGATTATTTGCTCCGTTTAAAGCCGTAAGCAGCATTAATTGGTCTACAGAAAGATAGGTATTACTGAATTCCCCATTCTCACCTAAGGAATCCCTCCAGCCCAAATGTCCTTTTATTCCTGAATAACCCATCTCTAATTCTGCGAATAACTTGAGGGCTTTTTCTGGCTCAACCAAGTATAAAAGCCCATTGGCATGTGGCGTAGCAATAGGGTTAGTCTGTCTCACTTCATATTGTGAGGCTCCCGGAACTCCCAACTGCCAGGCATAAACATAATCCCCCTTATTTTCCGCAAGATAGGGATTAGAGGCAGCAGAAAAAAGTGCGGGCAGATTTAGGCTTTGGCCATAATCCAGTTGGGCTAAGGCATAATTCTTATGCGCCTTTTTAAAACCATCTGGTGACCACTCCATCTCGGGAAAGAATATCAAAGGAAGCCAGGCTTGAAATGCACCCTCATAAGGAACTAATAATGATATTTCTCGACCATCTTGCAATTTATAACTCTTTTTTATTTCTTTTAGACCTTCCCAAATAGATGTATCAGTTGCTCCCAAGGCAATCTGCATGATTAAGGCAGCCCTGCCATCAGTATAAAGAGATGTTATTTCGCCCATACCCATTACATTTACAGGAGCCTCCATCTGACGATAACCCATCTCTCTCAATTTTACCCACCAATTTGTCTGCTTTATCCTTTCTATAATCTCTTGAGTTTCTTTTCCCCCTATAGGGTCAGATAAAAGCGACCGCACTGTATATAGCCAATGGCTTAAAATAACCTCCTCTTCTATCCCTAAATCCTTAACTAAAGCACTCCATTCTCCCTTTCTCTCCAATTCCTCCTTTACTTGCCAGGCCACCTCTTCCCAGTTAATGAAAATCCCTTCTAAATTGCGCAGAATCTGATACCCCCTTTTCTGTTCCTCTAATATTTCCTCAGCAAGTTTTACAATATCTTTTTTCAACTCAATTTCTTCTCCTTCCTCAAAAAATATCTCATCAATAAAAGCACCCATGGTTAAAGCCAGGCTTGCCGTTAAATGTCCGTTCTCATAGGTATTGACCATGCCTTCATAAGTAACATAAGGCTCCTCTTGGGATAAATTATACCAGTAAAATAGTCCATTCCAGCGGGGCAGTTTCTTTAACTCTACTAAAATATTTCTGATTTCGTTCAGGGCTTCTTCTTTCTCAAATCCTTCTATCTTTATATCTCCTTTGGCAATCCCAGTCAGTAAAACCAAATATAATCCGATTACAGGTTGCTGGGTATATCTACCTATATCTTTCACTCTATCCTTAGCATCCATTAAAATATGATCGTAAGGAAAACCTGTCTTTCTATCTTTACCTATGTCTTGGAAGAATGTAATGTTTTCCACAAATAAACGGGATAGAAATTGATTACGAAAGGCACGCTCCCGAAAAGGATAATTCTTTTCAATATAAGGCAAAACAGAATCTTTTCTTAATTCTCTATGCCACTTAGGATAATAACCTAAAAGGGCTTCTAAGATGTTTTCCGGAGGATTAAATGTCTTGATAAAATAACTCTCTCCTTGCGCAATATCTTTTATCACTTCATTTACATCTTTTCTTCCTGAAGAAAATACTCCATTTTTAGCAAGAAGTCCCTTCTTTTCTAAATATCCATTATTTTCTAATAGCTTTATCTCCTGAGTTTCTTTATCGTGGAAAACTAGAACAAAATTCCATTGGGGTTTATAAATCTTCTCCTCATAAACGTCGGATCTAAACATTACTAAATACATCTGGTTATATCCCGCTCTTTTCAGTCCCAGGCCTTGCCAATAAGCATGATCTAAACTGGTGACTTTCTTGCGCGGTAAATTATAGACATCAGAATATAAGAGATTAAACAGAATCTCAGGCTTTGTTAGAAGCGAATAATCCTCGGCTTGAGGTAAAAATTTAGTACTAAACTGATAGGCATCTTCAGGAGTTTTGATGTTGTAAAATCTCTCTAAGGGCAAAAATATCTTCTGCTCTTTTTCTCTTAAGTCTGTTTTGAAGCGTTGCATAAGAACTAAATCTTCCCTTTCTCCTAAGTCCCATTCCTGACGCAGAGTTAAAATTGTAGCCATCTCATTTAAACTAAATAATTTCTCTTTAAACTCCAAAACATCCTCCCCAGGCACAAAATTCACATCCTTCAGGAAAAGAACACCTTTACGCTCAGGTCCCCGAGGAATATCCTCTAAACTTAACTCAAATCCAAAACTCCTTATCTTCTGCCAGTTTACCTCGGAATATTCTTTCCTTAATCTCTTTAAATCTATCTCTACAGGTTGGTATTTATCCTTATCTACTACTAAATTCTCTACTAACTTCTTATCTAATAAATCCTTCATTTTAACCGTAAACCCTATCGGCATCCCTGCATCATCAAAATAGTCAAAACTAAGCCTGAATCTATTTGTGTCTCCTTTTACATAAAATCTGAGCTTGTCAAACTTAGTAAAATCCCTTGCCTCCT
>JAMWCM010000132.1 GCA_023818355.1 Candidatus Omnitrophota bacterium | reverse complement strand
ATACATTTTAATTCTCCATTTAAAATATAACACAAATTATAAAATTGTCAAGGGGGTGTGCGGGCTGACCTGTAATGAAACATTTATGCAGTGTATATTTGTTTCACTAATGACGCTTATTTCAGGAATGCAATGTCGTCAATATAAATTGCTCCCTCTTTTTTGGTGGCAATTCTATCTTCAAAAACAATCACAAATTCATGCATTGAAGTTCTATCCTCCAGGCCGGCAAATTTATCTAAGGGAATAACAATCTCCTTCCAGTCCTTGGTTACCTCGGTCACATAGCATCTTCCCATATTTCCCCCTCCTGGACGGTCCCAAGAAAATTTTGTATTTTTTAATTCTACTTTGAATACCTTCGTAAAACCACGCACTTCGTCTCCTTTAACCCAAAAAGAAACTGCCTTGTAATCAGAAATGTCAATCCCTTGAAGTCTCATCCAGAATCCATTGTATGCCGGATTGGGAGAATCTACATCATACATTAACTGAATTGAACAGCCTTTTTCTCCACGTTTTATCGTGGAAATAAAACTATCAAAACAACCCTGAGTAAAATCATTGGGGTCCTTGTTCCAGGCACCAAAGTCTCCTCCCACATTATTTGGTTTACTGCAGGTATCAAAGTTAGCCACCACTAAAACCCCTTCACGGCTGCCCTCTGGCTTAGGCATTTCTTTGGTTACCTTAACCTCCTCTTTTACCTCTTCTTTTTTAGCCACCTCCTTTGCTACCTCTTCCTTCATAATCTCTGGCTTCTGGGCAGTCTCTTTTTTGGGAGCACAACCACAGATAAAATAGCTCATAAGTAAAGCTAATATCAGAGAACAAAAACCATTTTTAAACATAGCGCATCACCTCCTTTTCTAAAAGAATTCCTCCATTTTTAACAAAGACTCCACATTCTTTATTATCTGGTCCTGATGGAAATATTCACGAATCTTCCCATTAGTTAAATAATTTACTAAGGAGACAAAAATCATTGCCTGGTCAAGACAGAGATAACGCGAAGCAACCTTTTGCGTATGAACATCCACAGAATCATACATCCCATATTCACCATATAAATCAAAATTTTTCATTAACTCGTGAATGTTCTTTACTACTTCCTCAGGGAAATAATCAATTGCCAAAATAGAAGCATAAGGAGTAATTATTCCCTCATCAGGATATCCTTTTGCCCCTAAACTCGCTAAGCCATATTCATGATAACCACCGTAACGGCCATCGGGAGTAGCACAAGGAGAAAGTCCCCAGACCGGATATTTTTTCTCATTTAAGGCATAATCTATGTGTGCCTTAATGGCATTAAAATTATTCAATCCCAGACTGCGGGGAGCAAGTTCTTTTTCTTTTAAAACCAAAACCGGCATCAGAAATTCAAATAAACTCCCACCCCAGGAAGGAACTATTTTTAAATCCTTATAAGTATAGTATCCCTCAAAAACATCAATTTCTAAGTATTCGCGATATTTACCTTGCGGAATTTGTCTCTGCCAAGTCCAAGATTGGGGTAAGGTGCGAAAGATTCTAAACCAGTGGTCTTCGGAAACATCACCTTTACCAATGGCAATTAAGGAAGTAACCCTTGGTTCAGTAGCAATCTGACCATAATGATAGGGTGTGGGGACAGGAGGGTCACGATTTAATTCATATCCCAAGTATAATTTCCCCTCTACCGGATCATATAAAGTAGAATAATCCATCTCTTCTAAGATTTCACTACAAAGGCTATAGACTTCAGGAAATACCTGGCGTAAAACAATCAGCCCTGCGGAAAGCCAACCATTGTCTACGGTGGAAATATATCTGCGGGTAATCTGTAAGTTTGTCGTGGAATACCAATTGTAATATAATCCTCTCCAGCGGGGAAGTTTTTTCAAAGTATTAAGAGTATTTTCTGCCCTTTTCACCGCCTCCTCTCGGACAATTAAATTCAAATCATAAGCTCCCACAATACTTAAAAAATATAGCCCGATATTTGTCGGAGAGGTATAGTCACCGATACGATACTCTTTTGTTTCATCTAAGTCAATCCAGTCTACTGGTAGATGGGTATCTTTGTTAATTAAATTTTTAAAATAGAGCCAGGAGTCAGAAGCAAGGGTTTTTAATAAAACCTCCTCCGGTTTCTTCCATAAATATTTTTTATCAATTTTCTTTTTTTCAGGAAAGCCATAGAGATTGTCTTTTATAGATTCAAAAAATAATCCCGGAGGACCGAAGAAGGAAAAATCATCCAGAAAAAACTCCCCCGCCTCCACCCCGGGGGTGGAGATTGTAAGTATTAGGTTTTTCAAGCAGTTGAAATCAATATCTTGAAAATCTTCCCGCATTAGGGTAATTTTCTGCCACTTCTCCTGAGGAATAAGATATTTTTCTAAGGAAATACCTGCCCGCTTACCCTTGCCATCCTCCAGAAAAATTTCCAGTTTTGGACCCTTTAAATATTTTATCCCGAAGGAAATTCCATATGCCTGACTGATATCAATCTCATTTAAATTAATGATTAACTTTGCTGGTTTTTCAGGATAGAGTTCGTATTTTATTTTAAGACTGAATCCTTTATTATCGGGAGTGGTAGTTCTATCATAGAGAAAAGAAATTTGTGAGGGAGGCTCTACCTCAGTAGTCATTCGGCCACCGACTAAATTTGGTAAAGCACCATCATTGAAATCATCAATATATTTGAGATTAAAAAGGGGTTCAGAAGAAGTAACTTTCTGGGGTTTACTAACAGTGGCACAGCCAGAGAATAATAAAAAAAAGAAAAGAAATAAATAACCCATTTGGAGAAAAGGGCACAGAATATCTCTGTGCCCATTTTTTCGGAAATTTATTCGCTTACCATAAGGTCATCAATATAGATTCTTCCCTCTTTCTTGGTTGCCCGCCAGTCCTCAAAGACAATGACAAATTCAGTCATATTGGAGAAGTCAGTAATTCCCGC
>JAMWCM010000131.1 GCA_023818355.1 Candidatus Omnitrophota bacterium | reverse complement strand
ATAATATTTACCTTTCTACACTTCTTACCTTTCTACACTTCGTAAGTGTCAAAAATATAGTGATACAAGTTTTTTATATTCATACTGTTACAACAGAGATAAAATTGCACTTACGAAGTGTAAGAGGGGGGTATTATAATCTTGTCAATACTTGACAATATGAATATTTTATGTTATACTTTTAAAAAGATAGATATGAAAAAGAAGAGCAATAAATTGGGAATAATCTTTCTTGTTCTGGGTATACTCTGTTTAGAGAACAGGATAAGCAATTCTGCAGAAATAAAAATAAACAAGTATTTAGTTATTGCCCATTTAATCGGCGCACTTGATGATTACTATCTCCAAAAAATAGATTTTCCTTCCCTGCAAACTCTCTGGAAGGAAGGCTTAAATAAACTGGGATTAGAATCATCAAAAATTGATTATTTATTGGGCCGGTTAGAGGCAATTATCTCTCAGGAAAAAGAAGTGAATACTGCCCGAATCTGCTTACTTATAGAAATGATAAAGATTAAACCTCCAAAAGATGTCCTCTCTGCCTTAGCGGAAAATTTCTACGATTGGAAAGTGGAAATAAAAAATCTTTTGGTTAAAGCAGATTTTTCTCTTGCTGAAGAAGTAATTTCCCAAATGACATTTTTACGCATCGACCTTTTGCTTTTTGGAATTGATTCCTTTAGTCTACCCCGGGAAATCCTCGCTCTTTCCATACCTGAAGAAGCAAAAATCATTATAGAAAAACTTCAGAAGAGTGAAAGGAAATCAGTTATTTCTACACTTGCGGAGGCAGTTGCCTTTCTTGAAGAAAATAAATTAAGCGGAGTCTTTGCAAAATTAACGGAGAAAAAAGAATTGCTGGAAAAATTCTTGAACTATAATTGCTTTGATGAGCTTGCCCAAATCTTTATCAAGTTAGGCGAAGAATCCGCTAAGATAATCTCTATTCTTTTAGACCCTCCTTCTGAATTTTCCGGAGATAATGGATGGTTAAATGCGCGTGCAAGTGGGCTGGCAATGGTAATAGAAAAAATGGAAGAAGTTAATCTTATTTTTACAATACGGATCTTAAAAGATTTGGAGAGTGAAAAAAGCGCGCGTATTTTGGAACACATCTTCTTTGTCCAGAGAGGAAGGCTTTTAGCCCATAAGGAAATGGATTTAGAAAAAGGCGGGGAAATTATTAATAAAATATCTTTTCTTTCTCTTACCCTTCTTACCCGTGACTTTATTGAAGCAATAGCAGAGGCTCCACTACAAATGCACTCCTGGGAAAATATCCTCAATTATGTCTCCGCGGAACGTCAAGAAATACTGAAAACTTTTTATCAGGTTTATACGCAAATAGATTCTTTGACCAACGCCACCGCTGGAAATTTGGCAAAGATGTTAGAGGCTCTTCTGGAAAAAAATATTATTCAGGATGGCTATCCCATAGAAATTTTAATCGCTAACCTGATGCTGGAAACCACTGTCCATTTTGAGGAAAGAAAAGAGTGGGAAAAACTCCAGCACTGGGCAGAGATATTTAATTTTATGCAACCCCAAAAAGTCGCCCAGCTTCTGAGCACTTTCGCTTATGAATATGAAAAAGAAAGAAGTTACCACCAAATAGGGATGCTTTCTCCAACCACAACCTTGGGTTATCTGTTAAATATGGATTTAAATAAATCCAAAGAAGTCTTTATTTCCCTAAGAGACTTTGATTATCAATTCAAACTCCAATCTACATTAGTAAAGTATCTCCTTTTCCCAGAAAAATATATTCCTATTTATCTTCCCTATGTTTCTTATTTTTCACAATATAAGGAAGCACTTTTAAACAGTCTTGACTTAAATACTCTTTTTCTCATTCAAACCGTTTTATTTTTCTTATCTAAACCAATAACAAAAATAGTCTCCCCTTCCGAAGAACCCGCAGTAGGGGCTTTACTGGATTTTATTCAAGAAATCAACCCCGATAAAGGCGAAAAACTGCGTATTTTTACAGATTTTTTAAGAAATCCGCAATCAGAAAAACTGATTGCTCTTTTCCCGCTTACTGATTGCCGCACCTTAGCCAAGGTTTTGGAAATCTTTCCTGATGAAAATGCAGGAATGCTCCTCCAAGCCTTAGCGGAAAAAGATATCTCTTTAGCGGGAAAGATTGCGGGTGAGATGGATAAAGAAGAACTATTGGCTTCAGTGGTTAACCAACCACAAATGATAAATATCTTTAATGAGATAGAAAAAGAGAACCCTCAACATCCCTTCTTGAAAGAGGCACTGCTTATTTCCGGTAAAGTTTTTGACCCCTTTACAGGTAATATTTTGAGCCAGAAAAAGATAGAAATTAGAATAAAAATTAATTATGGGGAGGGAATATCAGAATATCTCTTTTTTACCTTTACTGATGAGGTAGGGAATTATAAAGCGGTAATTCCTCTCTGGGGAAGATTTCTTTCCCCTTTAATCATTACCCTTTCTGTCGGGAGTTCACAAACAATCTTAAAGCTCTCCTCCCCTGAGATAAACTGGGGAAAGAGGATTATACTTGATCTTGGTCTTCCTCCGCAACCCCCTATCCCTCAAATTCCCTTAATAGAAGATAAGGACCACTTTCTTCCCTTTATCCCCCTATAACCTCTCCACCCCGGGGTTGATTTTGTAAGTTATCCATCATTCATTGATTCTGAATTCTCTGGACAGAGGAATAATTCTCTCCAAACTATTTTTAATCTTTCCCAGCACTAAGTGCGGCAGATAAAGCAGGGGTAGGGAGATTAAGTTCAGCACTGATTTTTTGAATATACTTTAGGGTATTGATATCTATTTTTAAATCCTTTCTTACAGCCTCAATTACTTCTGGAAGAGCTTTTCCTTCACGAAAATATCTTCCACATAACTCTACTAAATATGAACGAATCACTGCCCCGTTTTTCCAGATACGATTTATCTCGGCTAAATCTTTTAAATCGATCTCAAATGGAGATTTTAACATCAACTCATACCCTTCTTTTAATGCCTGAATCCAGACAAAGGAAACTGCAGAGATAATTT
>JAMWCM010000019.1 GCA_023818355.1 Candidatus Omnitrophota bacterium | reverse complement strand
TAAGGCAAAACCGCCCATTAAGGCATACCTTATCCCATGCTTTTCAAATTCCTCCAGTAATCTCCATAAAACAGATTCAAACTCCACTACCTATCTCCTGTAGCAAAACCCTGATTATCTCCCCCTCTTTTGTCCGGCTTATAATCTTACCTTTTCTGAACAAGACCCCACAATTTTTCCCTCCCGCAATACCGATATCCGCCTCCTTTGCTTCCCCGGGACCATTTACTTCGCAACCCATGATCGCAATCTTCAGGTTTGGTAATTGGTAATTGGTAATTGATAATTGGCTCAACATGCTTTCTAATTTCTGGGTAATTTTAACAACATCAATCTGAGCGCGGCCACAGGTGGGACAGGCAATAATCTGAGGGCCAAATTGTCTTATGCCTAAAGAAGAAAGAATCCATTGGGCAACTTTCACTTCCTCTTTAGGGTCTCCGGCTAAAGAAACCCGAATAGTATCCCCAATCCCTTCGGCTAATAAAATCCCTATCCCCACTGCAGACTTTATCCCCCCTTCAAAAGGAAGACCGGTAGCAGTAATCCCCAAGTGAAAGGGATAGTCACAGAGCTTTGCCATCCTCCGATAAGCTTGAATGGTAGTTAATACCTCCGAGGCTTTAAGCGAAACCATAATTTCATAAAACTTCATCTTCTCCAAAATCCTAATGTAAGCCAGGGCACTTTCTACCATCAAATCTTCCAATTTTGGATTTTGGATTTTGGATTTTGGATTTCTTAGGGAGCCCGAATTTACTCCTATCCTTACAGGAATTTTTTTCTCCTTCGCTCTACTGATTACTTCTCTAATTTCTTTCTCACGATAGATATTGCCTGGATTTAAGCGTAGAGCGTCGCTTCCGGAAGCAATTGCCCTGATAGCAAGTTTATGGTGAAAATGAATATCTGCCTCCAAGGGGATTTTTATTTCTCTTTTTATCTCTTCTATTGCCTGAGCATCCGCCTCATCCTTAACCGCTACCCGGATTATCTCACAACCAATTTTTTCCAATCCCTTGATCTGCTTAATTGTGGCTTGAATATCACTGGTTCTGGTCTTCGTCATTGACTGGATAGAAATAGGGTAATCTCCTCCTATACCTAATTTGCCCACCTTTATTACCCTTGTCTCCCTTCTTTTTATTCTTTTATCTGTATCCATCTGTTTTATTTACGCCAGAAATGGATTATTTTCTCAATAACCTGAAAGCGTAACAGATCATTATAAAAAACAAAAATCATCAGCAGAATTAAAAAGGTCATTCCCATTTGGGTAATGCGCTCTTGAGTTTTCACCGAGAGGGGTTTTTTTCTGATTTTCTCTATAAAAAGAAATAAGAAGTGTCCTCCATCAAGAACCGGGATAGGAAGGATATTAAAAAGGGCTAAAGAAACGCTTAAGACCGCAAGGAGATTTAAGAAAGTAGAAATCCCCAGTTCCGCTGCCCAGCGGGTAATGAAGAAAATCCCCAGAGGACCGGAAACCGAATCTCTTAAACTCAAATGTCCGCTGATTATGCGTGCAAGTGCAAGGAAGGTAAGTCGGGTAAGAAAAAATACCTTTTTCCCCGCAAGCAACCCCGATTCTAAGAAAGGATATTTTACCTTGATAAATTCTTCCGATGGCTTTATCCCGATAAGGGAAATTTCCCTCTTTCTACCTAAGAGGTCAGTATATGTCTCCCGACGAGGAAAAACAGTCACCAGAAAAATCCTGTCTTCTCGTTTTAACAACAAATCCAGAGACTCCTTCCGGCTCTGGTGGATAATCTCGGTCAATTCCTCCCAATTCTTTACAGACTTCTGGTCAATTTTTAGAATTAAATCCCCCTTTTCAATCCCCGCTTTTTCTGCGGGATAATCTTTGAGCAATTCTCCTACCCTGCTGGTAACGGTGGGATAACCCGTAGAAAATACTAACCAGAAAAGAAAAAAACCTAAGAGATAATTTAGGAGTGGTCCCGTAAGAACAATCAAAAAACGATTTCTAATCGGTTGGGAACGATACTCCCAGGATTCTCCTCTGAGTTCTTCCCGGGGATTTTCTCCCGCCATCTTCACATAACCTCCCAGGGGGATTAAAGATAAACAGTATTCGGTCTCTTTACCCATTAAAGAAAAAACCACCGGGCCAAATCCTAAAGAAAATCTTTCAATTCTTACCCCCAATTTTCGTGCAGTGAGGAAATGGCCAAATTCATGAATGAGAATAAGGATACTGAGAACAAAAAGAAAGGCAAAAATGGTCATCTTAATTCTCCTATAATTTTATAGGTCTCTTCCCGTGCCCATTTATCCACTGCTAAAACCTCCTCCACATTCTCAAAGTTAACGGGCTTATGTTTCTTTATCACCCTGGAGATGATTAAAGGAATCTGAGTAAGCCTGATCTTATTTTGCAAAAAAGCCTCCACGCAAACCTCGTCACTGGCATTGAGCACACAGGGGAAACTCCTCCCTTTATAAGCAACCTCGTAAGCCAGATTTAAAGCCGAAAATTTTTTAAAATCGGGTTTCTCAAATGTGAGCTTTCTAACTTTAGCCAAATCTAAATATTTAAGTTTTGTAGGAAACCTTTGGGGATAAGTCAAAGCATATTGAATGGGTAAACGCATATCGGTAATTCCTAAGAGCGCCAAAATATTTCCATCAATGAATTCTACCAGAGAATGCACAATTGCCTCCGGATGGATTAAGACCTCAATCTTTTCTACAGGAAAATTAAAAAGCCATCTTGCTTCAATTATCTCCAAACCTTTATTCATTAATGTAGCGGAATCAATGGTAATTTTTTTACCCATTTTCCAGCAAGGATGCTTAAGTGCCTCGGAAGGTTCTATCTTCTCCAATTTCTTTCTTTGGGTAAGCCGGAAAGGTCCTCCTGATGAAGTTAAAATTATCCTTCTTACTGCATCTGTTTCTCTCCCATGCAAACATTGAAAAATTGCACTGTGTTCGCTGTCAATGGGAATAATTCTAACTTTTTTTTCTTGACAAAGATTAACCAGCAATTCTCCCGCCATGACCATTGATTCCTTACTGGCAAGGGCAATCTCTTTCTTCCTTTTTATACTCTCCACCAAAGGTAAAAGTGAATTTGCTCCCGCAATACAAATGACCACCAAATCCACTCTTCCATTCGCTACCAGTTTAACCAAACCATCCATCCCGGTAAAGAAATCTATTTTTTCTTTCACTTTAAACCTCTCTGCCGAAGCCGAATCCTGTACCACAACTATCTCGGGATGGAATTCCGCAATCTGTTTCCTTAAGCAGGATAAATTCCGGTAAGTGGTTAAACCTACAACTTTAAATTTGTCTTTTAAGGCACTTACCACCTTTAATACATTTACCCCCACTGAACCTGTAGAACCCAATATGGCAATGCGTTTCATCTCAGGAAGAAATTTACATAGAGATAAAAGAAAGGAACCGCAAAAATTATACTATCAATCAAATCTAACATTCCTCCCAGACCGGGGAAGATTTTTCCCGAATCCTTAACCTGGCAGTCCCTTTTGAGTAAAGATTCACAGAGGTCTCCCAACTGTCCCAGAATTCCTAAAAATAATCCTAAGAGAATACTCTCCCCTCCTTTCATCCCCAGATAGACCTTCCCCATCACGAAACTGGCAAGCATACTAAAGAATAATCCTCCCAGAGTCCCCTCTTTGGATTTGTTAGGACTGATTCTTTTAATCAGCGTATGCTGACCAAAATTCATTCCCACAAGGTAAGCCCCTACATCCCCGGACTTAATCACCAAGAGTAAATAGGCAATTAGCCAACGTCCTTTCTCCATATAAAGAAATTTGACAAAAAAACTCAATGGCCAGCTGATATAAAGAATTCCGAATATGGTTGTGGATAAAACCGCAATTGCCTGCTGGGAATCTCTGCGGGTAAATTGAACTCCAAAGATAATAAAGCAGATGAGAATCGTAAAGACTATCTCCCAAGTGTCCGGAGAAGAAACCTTAAATAAAGAATTGAGGTATATGAGCAGAGGGATAAGACAGCCAAGAGTAATTCCAAATTTCTTTGAAATAACAATCCCTTTTTTTTCTACCAGATTATAGAATTCAAGAAGGGAAATCCCTACTACAATAATTACCAATCCCGCCCCAAAAAATGAAGAAGAAACCAGGATAAGTAAAAGCAGAATACTCAGCAATATCCCCACCATAAACCGTTCATAAACTACCTTCATAGTCTCTCTTTATTCCTCCAAAGCGTCTCTCTCTTTTCTGAAAAACCCTTATCGCCCTCTGCAAATCTTTGGGAGTAAAATCAGGCCAGAGTTTTTTGGTAAAATAAAACTCAGTATAGGAAATCTGCCAGAGTAAAAAATTACTTACCCTTAATTCTCCAGCGGTGCGAATTAAAAGGTCAGGGTCAGGTAGGCCTCGGGTATAAAGAAAGTTAGTAAAGAGACCTTCGTTAATTTCTTCAGGAGCAATCCTGCCATTTCTCACCTCTCCCACAATTTTTTTTACGGCATCAATGATCTCCATTCTCCCACCATAATTTAAAGCAATATTTAAAACCATCCCGGTATTGTTCTTTGTGGCTTCTATAACTTCCCGCAATCTGTTCTTTATCCCAAAGGGTAAAACCTCCCAATTCCCAATAACCTGAAAACGGATATTCTGTTTCTGAAACATTCCCCGATGTTTTGCCAGATAATCCTCCAATAACCCCATTAAAAAATCTACCTCTTCTTTAGGACGTTTCCAGTTCTCGGTAGAGAAAGCATAAAGAGTCAATATTTTAATCCCTAACTTTACAGAAAACTGAACAATTTTAAAGGCAACCTCTGTCCCTCGGCGGTGCCCCATTATCCGCGGAAGCCTTCTCTTCCTTGCCCATCTTCCATTACCATCCATAATGATAGCAATGTGTTGGGGAAAAATCTTTTCTTTTTTCATCCTTAAAACTCAGGAATAAGTTCTTCAGAAGGTGAGGAGCCCTCTTCCGGAGAGGCGGATGGCTGAGCCGGAGGGGAGGTTAGGGGAATTTCCGGTTCCACGGTTTCCTGAGGAAGAATTGTTTTGTTTTTAACCTCCAACAATTCTTTCTCTACCGCTTCTTTTTCCCGAGCAATTTCCAATATTTTCCCTTGCAGTTCTTCAATGGTATTCTTTGCCAGTTCCAGTTGTTCTATCAACAGAGCATTTGCTTTCTTTTCTTCTGCCAGTTTCTTTTCCATCTCTTCAATACGCGCGTGCATAAAATCTCTCTCTTTAACTGTCTGATTCAATTTTTCTTCAAGGATTTTTTTCTCCCGTTTTAAATTTTTCAAAGAAGAATTCAACTGTAAAGCCCAGGCTAAAAAAATAAACACAAGTCCTGCTAAACCTAAGACCTGAACCTGTTCTTTTTTCATCTTCACCCCCTTTCTTTAAAGAATGAAGGTTTGATTTCTCTCCGAGCCTACAGAAACAAGCCTCACCTTTACCCCCAACAATTCACTCAGCCTATTCAGGTATCCTTTGGCTCTCTCGGGTAAATCCTTAAAAGAGGTAATCCGAGATGTATCGCTAAGCCATCCCTTATGTTTCTCATATATTGGTCTTCCCTCATAGAGAATCCTTAAGTTAGCCGGAAAATGGTGATAGACTTTCCCCTTATATTCGTAACCCACACAAATCTTAATCTCCGGCATTTCATCCAAAACATCCAGTTTGGTAATCGCCAGTTCATCCATTCCGTTTACCATTACCGAATATTTTACCAAAACTACATCAAACCAGCCACATCGCCGTGGTCTTCCGGTGGTAGCCCCATATTCCTTTCCTCTTAAGCGAAACTTCTCCATCAAGTCTACAGCAAATTCTGTAGGAAATGGACCTTCTCCTACGCGTGTGGTGTATGCCTTTGCTACCCCGATAATCTTATGAATATCCTTAGGACTTATCCCGGTTCCTGTGCAAACCCCTCCTACAGAAGCATTGGAGGCAGTAACATAGGGATAGGTTCCGAAATCAATATCCAGAAGGGTCCCCTGTGCTCCTTCAAAGAGGATATTCTTCTTTTTCTTGACCGCCTCTTTTAAAATTAAAGTGGTATTCTTAACATATTTTTTTATCTTTTTTGCATACTCTCTATATTCTGTAAAAATTTTCTCAAAAGAGAAACCTTTACATCCATAGACATTTTTAAGTATTTTATTCTTCTCTTCTAAGTTCAATTTTAATTTCTGGGCAAAGATCTCTTCCTCCAAGAGGTCAACCACACGAATCCCTACACGGGCTATCTTATCCGCATAGCAAGGACCTATCCCGCGTCCCGTAGTACCAATCTTTCTTCGCTTTTCCCTCAATTCATCAAGCAGTCTATGGTAAGGAAAGATTACATGTGCCTGTTCACTAAGCATAAGATTTGTATCTATATAAATCTTTTTTTTCTTCAATCCCTCTATCTCAGAAATGAGCGCAGAGGGGTCAATCACTACACCGTTCCCAATAATGCAGAGTTTATCTCTATGAAGAATTCCGGAAGGAACAAGATGAAGAACGAATTCCTCCTTGTCAATGACTACCGTATGGCCGGCATTGTTTCCTCCCTGATAACGCACAACGATATCGCTATCTTTGGCAAGGAAATCAATAATTTTGCCTTTACCCTCATCCCCCCATTGTGCTCCCACCACTACGATATTCATGGTTATTTGGCCAAACGCTATAATGAAAATCAAGGTGACATAGTAAAAATCTTCCGGGCAATATCCGGATATTTAGCAATAAAGCGCAATTCATCCTCTACCAGTGGTTTTTGATTATGCACATTGGCATAACGCACAAGTTCAAGAATCTTAGTTGCCTCTTCATCATTCTTAAATGCAATCTCCAACCTCTCATAAACATTGCGAAATCCCCTTATCCCTGAATATTCTCCAGCAATAATCTGTCTTCCCGTCTCAATTATCTCTGGTTCCCCCCTTCCCAATTCTTCAAAATCATAGAGTTCATAATTTCTCCGGTCCTTTAAAGCACCATCGGCATGAATTCCGGATTCATGGGCAAAAGCATTCGCTCCCACCCCGGGCTGATTTATAGGAATGGGGATACCAAAGGCATAAGAGGCATATTTACAAATTTTCCAAGCCATATTCAATTTAATCCTTTCATCCAAGGTATACCCGTCCATCCCTGCGCCATATTTTATTGCAAGAATCACACTCACCAGGTCAGCATTTCCTGCCCGCTCTCCCATTCCATTTATGCAGGTATTGATATAAGCATCCTGACCCGCATCTGCAGCTCCCTTTGCTCCCATAATGGAATTGGCTACCACCATCCCCAGGTCGTTATGACAGTGAAGTTCAATAGGAAGTTTTACTTTCTCAGCAAGAGTCCTTACTCTTTCATAAATCGTAAAGGGTGTATCGTAACCGAGGGTATCACAGTAGCGAATCCTCTCGGCACCGGCGGATTTTGCTGCCAAGGAAAATTCAAGCAAATATTCCATTCTTGTTCTTGAAGCATCCTCGGCATTTACGCCGATACTTTTCGCTCCCAATTCCCTTGCTCTCTTCACCGCCTCGGTCATCTCCTTGATTACCGAAGCATGGTCAAGTTTCCCTTTAAATTTATGAATAATCATCTGGTCGGAAGTGGAAATGGAAAGATTGAGATGTTCTATAAGCGGAATACGCTGAAAAGCAATCTCCACATCCTCTACGGTTGCCCTGATCCAACCACCGAGGCGTATAGGACTTAAAACTCCCATGCGGGCAAGTTCCAGATTGGCATTTAAATAATTCGTTTCATGTTTGGTTACCGGAAAACCAAACTCTGATTGAAATATCCCCATCTCATTGAGATAAAGATTAATCATCGTCTTTTGCAGTTTGGAGAGACAAATTCTCGCTGTCTGCACTCCGTCGCGATTGGTCACATCAATAATATAAATCTTATTCTTTCCCATAAATGCCCCAATGGTTTTAATTATAGTTTTATTAATTTCACATCCAGAATATTCTCGGTATTTTTCAGTTGCTGAAGCACATTTTCCGGAACATGGTTATCTACATTGAGCACAGTAATTGCTCTCCCTCCCGGTTTTTCTCTTCCAAAGGTCATTCCGGCAATATTAATCTTATTTTTTCCTAAGATAGTTCCGATATTCCCCACCACCCCTGGTCTGTCCCAGTTGTAGAGAATAAGCATCACTCCCTGGGGAATTGCTTCTACATAGAACTCATTAATTTTTACAATTCTTGCGGAATTATCCACAAAAAGGGTTCCGGTAAGCGTATTATTTACTTTATCGGTAAGCATCTCTACAGAGATAGCCTGGGCAAATTCTTCTACCTCCGTGGTTTTAGCCTCGTTTATCTTTATCCCCCTCTCCCGGGCAATGAAAGGTGCATTTACAAAATTAACCGTTTCTTGCAAGATAGGGAAAAGCATCCCTTTAATCAAGGCAATGGTTAAAGGCTGGGTATCCAGTCTTCCCCAGGTTTCCCCAATATATCTTATCCTCACCTCTTTGATATGTCCCTGGCTTAACTGGGTATGCATCGCCCCTAATTTTTCGGCTAAATTAAGATAGGGCTTAAGCAATTTTAAGAGATGGGACTCTAAGGAAGGGAAATTCACAGCATTACGGATACCTTTACCTAAAAGCACATCCTTTACCTGCTGGGCAATATCTATAGAGACATTAATCTGGGCTTCTTCTGTAGAGGCTCCTAAGTGGGGAGTAACAATTACCTTATCTAATTTTAAAAGCGGACTATCCTGGGGAGGTTCTTTTGCAAAAACATCCAAAGCTGCTCCCTCTACTACTCCTTCAGAGATTGCCTTTGCCAGAGCAAGTTCATCAATAATTCCTCCCCGTGCACAGTTTATGATTCTCACCCCCTTCTTCATTAATCTAAATTCCTTCTCGGAAACCATGTTTTTTGTCTCTTCAGTCAAGGGAACATGAAAAGTAATATAATCAGACTGCTTAAATAAATAATCCCGTTCTACTAAATCTATCCCCAACTCTCGGGCTTTCTCCTCAGCCAGATAGGGGTCATAGGCAATTACCTTCATCCCAAAACTCAAGGCGCGCTTAGCCACCTCTCTACCAATTCTTCCCAACCCCACTATCCCCAAAACTTTCCCATACAATTCTACACCCATAAATTTCTTCCTCTCCCATTCCCCTTTCTTGAGAGAAGCATCCGCCTGAGGGATATTCCGAGATAAAGCAAGCATTAAACTCAGCGTATGCTCAGCGGTGGAGATGGTATTCCCCTCAGGGGCATTCATTACAATAATTCCCTTTTTCGTGGCTGCTTCCACATCAATGTTATCTAAACCTACCCCTGCTCTTCCGATGACTTTAAGTTTATCAGCATTCTCAATTATTTTCGCAGTAACCCTGGTCTCACTCCGCACTATCAAGGCATCGTAATCTTTGATAATTTCTTTCAAGGCCTCTTCTGGTTGTTTGAGTTTTATATCAACTTCTAAGTCCCTTTCTTCTTTCAAAATCCTTAATCCCTCTTCAGCCAAGGGATCGGAAACCAAAACTTTCATTCTTCTCCTCCTTTACACTCATCTTTTTAAGGAATTCTCATCAGCCTGCTCAGCCACTCTTTTAACGAGGTAATTTTATCTGATTTCAGATAGGAATTCAAGAAAAATCATAGTAAACTGAAAAATCTATGGAAAAAATTGGAGACTCACATAAGCTGATTAATCCTCAACAGGCTGGAAAAGAAATTCACTTCTGAACGAGAGCAATGAATTAGACCATGCAGATTTTTAACCCTTACCAAAAACCTCTTCAGCAGCCTTTACCCCTTTCCCCAAGGGAACTTTGTAGCCCATCTCATTTAAAGCAATTTCCAGACAGGAAATAACCAGCAGTATATCTTCAGGGGTAATATAACCCATATGGGCAATTCTAAAAATCTTTCCTTTAAGTTCAGCCTGCCCTCCGGCTATAGAAACACCGTATTTCTGACGGAGCAATTTTACCAAATTCTCTCCATCAAGACCTGAGGGGACCTTTACTGCAGTTACCGCATCGGAAGGAGCATGGGGGGCAAATAATTCCAGACCCAAAGCAAGCACTGCTTTCCTGGTTGCCTCCGCCATCAAAGCATGCCTTTTCCAGATATTTTCTAAACCCTCCTTCTGAATCATCTGCAGTGCCTCGCGGAGACCAATTACCAGGGTTACTGCGGGAGTAAAGGGAGTATCCATCTTATCCAGAGACCTCTTTGCTTCCCGCAAATCAAAATAATAACGCGGACATTTTGCCTCATTAACCAATGCCCAGGCTTTAGGACTGATACTCAAGAAAGAAATTCCCGGAGGAAGCATCAGCCCCTTCTGTGAACCGGCGACCACTACATCTATCCCCCAGGCATCGGTCCTTAGTTCAATAGAAGCTAAGGCACTTATGGCATCCACCACCAAGACTGCTTTATGTTTACTGGTAATTTGAGCAATTTTTTTGACATCATTCACTACCCCTGTGGAAGTTTCACAGAGGGTGGTAAATACCGCTTTAATCCGCAAATCTTTCTCCAGGATTTCCGCAATCCTTTCTGGCTCAACTGCCTCCCCCCAAGGAACATCTATAACTGAAGGCTCTATTCCATAACTTTGACAGATCTCTGTCCAGCGCTCTCCAAATTTCCCTCCCTGAACCGTAATTACTTTATCCTTAGGAGAAAGGAGATTCACCACCGCTGCTTCCATTGCTCCGGTTCCTGAGGAAGCAAAGACAAAGCAATCGTTTTCAGTTTGAAAAACATATTTCAATCCCTTAATCACCTCTTCAAAAATTGCTCTGTATTCGGAAGTGCGATGGTGGATTATGGGTTTTGCCATCGCCAGAGCTACCTCAGGCGGAATAGGCGTCGGTCCAGGGGTTAACAATAATTGCTTTCTCATATCACCTCCAGATGAAGTATAAGAGTTTAATCCAAAAATTAAAATTTTAAATTTTACATTGTCATTTTGGATTTTGATATTTGATTTTTGAATTTTATTTCTTTAGTTTCCCTACAATCACTTCATCCACAAGCCCGTATTCCTTGGCTTCTTCTGCGGACATAAAATAGTCACGGTCGGTATCCTTCTGCACTTTTTCCAAAGGTTGTCCCGTATGTTTGGCAAGCAGTTCATTTATCTTATCCCGCAGTCGCAAAATTTCTTTTGCCTGAATACCAATATCTATCGCCGCTCCTTTCACTCCACCCCAGGGTTGATGAATCATAATCCGCGCATGGGGTAAAGCATAACGTTTTCCCTTTGTTCCTGCTGCCAGCAGAAGCGCACCCATACTACTTGCTTGTCCCACGCAGTAAGTAGCCACATCTGGCTTAACAAACTGCATTGTATCATATATGGCTAAACCTGCAGTAACCACTCCCCCCGGCGTATTGATATAAACATTGATATCCTTATCGGCATCCTCCATCTGGAGGAAAAGCATCTGGGCGATGACTAAATTAGAAATAGTATCATCAATGGGTGTGCCAATAAAAACAATGCGGTCCTTCAATAAACGGGAGAAGATATCATAGGCGCGTTCTCCCCGGGGAGACTGCTCAACAACAATGGGAACCAATGTCTGATTTAAAACCTCCATAATGCCTCCTTGGTTAACCTGTTAATTTAACTATTCTTCTATTGTCTGGGCATGCTTGATTAAGAATTCCATCACTTTTTCTTCCCGCAATTCTAACCTTATCTCTTCCCACCAATTATTTTTCAAAAATCTTGCTTTTACTTTCGCAAAGTCTTCTTTTATCTCCGCAGACAATTTTCTAAGATGGTCTTCCACCTCTTCATCGCTTATCTGAATATTCTCTCTCTCGGCAATCTCTGCTAAAATAAAGAAAAGGCGCACCTCTTTTTCTGCCTCCTCCTGGGCTTTCTGTTTAATTACTTCCTCCGCATCTTTTATCTCCTTTTCCTTTAAACCGCGTCTATTCAATTCTGCACGAAACCGCTGCACAAAATTTTCCTTAGATTTCTCCACCAAAGAAGATGGGGGGTTAAATCTATTTGTCGAAAGAAGATACCCTAAGACCTGTGCTTCCATCTCTTTCTTTACTTGAACCTCTTTTAAAGAAAAAAGGTCTTTTTTTATACCTTCGCGTAATTCAAAAATACTCTTAAAATTCCCCACCGTTTTAGCAAACTCATCATTTAGGACAGGGAGACGTTTTTCCTTAATCTCCTTAATTTTTACTTCTATCTCTATCTCTTTCCCGGCGATTTGCTTATCCGAAAATTCCTGAGGAATCTTCAAACTTATTTTTTTAGTTTCTCCGGGGACTGCCCCCACTAACTGCTCAGCAAATCCCTGAACATTCATTTTCTCCTCCAGAGAAAGCCAGACATTCTCTCTTTTCTCCAGAATTTTTTCTCCCTCTTTACTCTGATAATCACAGAGCACAAAATCTCCCTTACTTAAAGGCCGTCCCCCTACGCTTACCAGTTCAGCATATTTTTCGCGTAGACTCTCTAAAACTTTATCCACCTCTTCTTCTTTAACCTCTAAGTTTCTTTTCTTAATCTTTATATTCTGATATGGTTTTAAACGGAATTCAGGTTTTACCTCAAAAATAGCCTTAAAGGATAAAGGCTTTCCTAAATCCCAATTAATTTCATAAACTTTGGGGGCACCCAAGGGAATTAAATCCTCAGAAGCAATTGCCTTGCGGAGAAATTCTGGGATGGAACGTTGAAGAATCTCTTTCTCCGCCTCCTTCTGATAAAATTCCTTTACCATCTCCAAGGGAACTTTCCCCTTGCGAAAACCCGGAAGAAGAGCAACCCTCTGCAGGTCCTGATAGACTTCTTTCTCTATAAAAGAAATCTCTTCAGGAGTAACCTCAATCTCCAGAACCCTCTGACAATGGTCTAACTTCTGTAAATTCCTCTTCATCCTTTTCTATGCAATTTAATCCTCTCCGCAAAACGGTGTAAATTCTTCTCTAATCTCTTTATTGCTCTTTCTATAGAACCATAAATATCTGAGGTAACCTCTTTTACCTTCAAAACCTGTTTCTTGAGCGTAAGCACTATCTCGGCACTGTATCTGAATTTTTCTACCCCCAAAATTACATGTGCACTGACAATGTGATTAGCAAATTTATTGAGTTTTTCTATCTGTTTCTCTATATAATTCTTTAAATCAGGATTAACCTCCAGATGTCTTCCGGTTATAGAAATCTGCACTGCTGACCTCCTCTCTACATTCGGAATTTCTCTCCTAAGTAAATCTCTCTTGCTCTGGGGTCATTAATGAGTTCCTGGGCGGTTCCCGAAAGGAGAATTTTCCCTTCCGCCATAATATAGGCACGGTCGGTAATCTCCAGGGTTTCTCTTACATTGTGGTCGGTAAGGAGAATCCCTATCCCTTTTCTTTTCAATTCCTGAATAATCTCCTGACACTCACCAACGGCGATGGGGTCTATTCCACTGAAAGGCTCATCCAGCAGAATAAAAGAAGGATTGGTTACCAGAGCCCGGGTAATCTCCAATCTCCTTCTCTCTCCACCAGAAAGGGTGGAGGCAATATTTTTTGCTAAGTGAGTTATCTTCAATTCATCAAGAAGAAACTGCAGTCTCCGCTTTCTTTCGGCAAAAGAGATATTGAGGGTCTCCAGAATTGCCAGAATATTTTCCTCTACGGTTAATTTCCTAAATATAGATGGTTCTTGGGAAAGATAACCTATCCCTAAACGCGCCCGTTTATACATCGGGAATTTAGTAATCCGATGATTGTCAAAGATAATTTCTCCCTCATCGGGACGAAGTATACCCACAATCATATAGAAGGTGGTAGTTTTACCCGCACCATTGGGTCCTAAAAGACCAACAATCTCTCCCCTTCTTACATATAGTTCGGCGCCCTCAACAACCTTTCTCCCATTGTAGGCTTTACTTATATTTTTAACCTCCAGGAGATTACCCATCTTCCCTAAACCTCTACTCTGCCGTTATCACCAAACGGGGATTTCCCTTAAGTATAACCTTATGTTCTTTCGCTTCATATACCGCTTCCTCAGCATAAGCAATATTCCCTTCACGGATAATCTGCACATTTTCATAGGCAAAAACTTTCTCAATTCTCTTTTCCTGGGGATGGAAGAAAACCTCCATTCGTTCCGCAAAGAGTTTACCATTTTTGTCCTCTACTTTTACCTTATTATAAAACCGGGCAATATTTTTCTCATAATCCATTTCCAAAGGACCTTTACAGGTAATCATGGTCCTCGGTTCAATGCTTACCTCTACATTTTCTTCAAGTTCCACTTTCTTTATCTCGGTTAAGGCAACTGCTCCCTTCCCGCGTGCGGTGAGGTTTTCTCTTTCCACCAAAACATCTCTGTCTGTAGTTGCGATCTGCTTCTGCACATCCCAAGTAAGTTTATCGGTAAGAAGTTTTGTTCCTTCGGATGTCTCCACTACCACATTATCAATTAAATAAATTTTCTCCCCTTCACGGTCATACTCCCCTTTCTTGCTCCTTAAATCTATTTCTCCCTCCTCTCCCCGGACCTTTGCCTTAATTCCTTCCATCCTTACCAATTTCTCGGTCACATCGGCAGAATCTGCCGCTAACTCCCATTTCTTTTCTCCCGTTTCTTTAAACCCTTCTAAATTAAAATGCTCAATCTTTTGCTGAACAGGCGGAGAACTCTCTAAAAGTGGTTTTTCTACTAAAGTTATTAACTTATCCTCTCTCTTGGCACAACCCAAGAAAAGCAAAAAAATAAAAATAAACCAACTTTTTTTTCTCATTTTTAAAAAATAATAACAAAAATAAAGAATAAAATCAAGTTATATAGATAAATCAAAAATTCTTTTAAATAAAAAAAACCTCTCCTTAATCTCAGCTAAATTCAGGGCAAAAAAACGTGCAGGACCAAAAGACTCCACAGCAAAAGAACCCATTATTATTCCATAAACTGTAGCCCCGCGAAGTATTCGTTCATCAATCCGTCTAAAACCGGATAAATATCCCATAAATCCGCCAGCAAAAGCATCCCCGGCCCCTGTGGGGTCAACCACTTTCTCCACCGGGAAGGCAGGACAGGAGAAAAATCTCTGTCTATACAACATTAAGGCTCCATCTTCTCCTTTTTTAATCACCACTACTTTTGGTCCTTTCTTCGCCACCCATCTCGCTGCTCTATAAAGATTAGAACTTTGAGAGAATAATTTTGCTTCCTCAGCATTGAGAAAGAAAATATCTATTTCCTTAAGGAGGGAAATTAACTCTCCCGGTTTATGCATGATCCAGTGGTCAATGGTATCTGAGCCGACAACTTTTTTGTTCCTTATCTGAATTAAAATATTCCTCTGTAAACTGGGGTCAATATTTGCTAAAAAAACATAGGGAGTATGATTGTGGGGAAAGACAATGTAAGGAGAAAAATCTCTAAACACATTTAACTCCAGTTTTACAGTCTTGCGCCGATTAAAATCTTCCTCATATTTTCCCCACCAGCGAAAAGTCTTTCCCTTCCTTTTTTCCAAACCCTTTAAATCAATATTTTTCTTCCTTAGAGGAAACAATTTATGGGCAGGCATATCCTCCCCAATCACCCCTACTATTCTTATAAGAGTAAAATAACTTCCCGCTAAACTGAAATAAATTGCTGAACCTCCTAAGATATCCTTTCTTAACTCTGAAGGGGTTTCAATCGTATCCAAAGCAACCGAGCCTACCACTAAAATCGTCTTCTCTCTCTCCATCGGTTTTTTATCGGATAATTTACAATTCAAGCAGGCAGATAAGCCGGGTTCTGTGAATCACAGATTATCTGTGATTGATGGCTATTCCTCTGGTTCCGATGTTACCATCGGAATCAAGCGACCTACCCGAGAGTAAAGCGCGATGGGCACATCGCTCCTCTCCTATTTGGTCTTGCTCCGCATGGGGTTTGCCCTGCCTCTTGTGTCACCACAAGAGCGGTGGTCCCTTACACCACCTTTTCACCCTTACCCCAACGAAAGCGTCGGGGCGGTATCTTTTCTGTGGCACTTTCCGTCTCAAAGGAATTTATTCCTTTGAGCCTGGAAATTATCCAGCACGCTGCCCTCTGGAGCCCGGACTTTCCTCTCCGCTCAGTGTCGGAGCAGCCATCTCTGCCTGCCCATCTCCTTTAAAAGAGTTCCCTCCCTTTACGCAAATAAATTTTTTCCGGAGGCAGATTATTTTTTATTGCTTCTTTAATCGCCTGATTTGCCAGTTTATCGGTCTCTTTATTCTCTGCGCGGGGAATATTTATAATCTCAACTTTTTTAAATCTCGGGAATAATTGGGCTACTCTTTCAAAGAGGGTTCTTAAATGTGGTTCTTTTACTCTGTAGTCTCCTTGAATCTGCCTGGCTAAGAGCTGACTATCCAGATTAATTTTTATCTTTTCTGCTCCTAAGTTTAAAGCCTCTTCCAGTCCCGAAAGTAAAGCGATGTATTCCGCTACATTGTTGGTGGCTTCGCCAATAAACTTCCCAAATTTCTTTATTATTTTTTTATGATTATCACAAATAATTACTCCAATACCTGCTTTTCCAGGATTACCCCAGGATGCACCATCGGTAAAGATCTCAATTTCTTTCATCCCTGTCTCTAAGTTTAGATATAAAGAATGCGCATACAATTTTCGCAGGTAACAATTTTTTCTCCTAAACTCACCTCGCTGATTATCTGGGGAGGAAGTCCGATATTGCATCCGGAACAGGAATTCTGAAGAACCTGTGCCAGAGCGTGTCCATTTTTATTTATGAGAAGGCGCTCATAACGAGACAAAAGTGGTGGGTCAATTTGAGGAGTAAACTCTCCCCGTGAATTCTCTAAACTCTTTACCCGCTCCCTTAACTCCCCAATCTCTTTCTCTACTTTGGCTATCTCCTCTTCCGTTTTCTTCCTGTTCTCCTCCAGAGAAAATTTTTCTTTTTCCATTTCCTTCTCTAAATTATCTATTTCCTCCATCGCTTTAATAATTTCTTCCTCTAAGAGAGAGTTGTCTGCTTTCATGTCGGCAATCTCTTTTTGCATAGAAGCGTATTCTTTATTAGTCTTCACCTGATAGAGTTGCACCTGAAGCTTTTTGAGATTATCCTCCCGGGATTTGAGTTCCAGTTCCATCTCTTTAAGTTTGAGTTTTTTCTGTTTAAGCTTATCTTCCAATTCTTTAAATAATTTTTCCTTCTCCTGGAAAGCCTGCTGGATTTTTTCTATCTCCTTGGGTTTTTCTTCTTCCGCTCTCCGGAGGTTATAGATTTCTTTATCTATCTTCTGCAACTGCACAAGTATCGCAAGTTGTTCCTTTACTCCCGCCATTTCTTTTTAAATAATCTTGGGCGTATCTGGACTTGAACCAGAGACCTCGTGCATGTGAGGCACGCGCTCTCACCAACTGAGCTATACGCCCATGTCGCTCACTGCGCTCGCTCCCCATAGGGGAAACCCAGTTTTCCCCTCCATGGCGTTCGCTACGCTCTCTGTCACCCTTTCCTTAACCCAAGTAACCCAATAACCCAATTGTCGCTCACTGCGCTCGCTCCCCATAGGACCCTATAACCCAATAACTCTATAACCCTATAACTAATCTGTCGCTCACTGCGCTCGCTCCCCATAGGGGAAACCCAGTTTTCCCCTCCATGGCGTTCGCTACGCTCTCTGTCACCCTTTCCTTAACCCAAGTAACCCAATAACCCTATAACCCAATAACTCTATA
>JAMWCM010000130.1 GCA_023818355.1 Candidatus Omnitrophota bacterium | reverse complement strand
CGGTTTCTACAAGTATACTACACTGGGTGCGCAGTTGCTTCCTTACCAGATGATGATGGACCGCTCCCGTTGCCAGAAGCGAAGGTAAAGCCATAAAATCCTCATTTACCCCCTGGTCGGTAAGCAAAATAAAGGTATATCCTTTTTTCACGGCTTCTTCCGCCTCCTGACAAATTCTCTCCAGGGTGGTTTTGAAACCTATCACTTTCTCTTCTATTCTGAAAAGGAGCGAGATTCGCTTAGTTCTAAAGGATTTAAATTTAGTTAACCTCTCCAATTCTTCAGCGGTAAGAACGGGGCTTTTTATTTTTATCCTCCGGCAGTGAAAAGGAGTCTCTTCTAAAAGATTTCTTTCTTTACCCAAATAGGTATCTAAACTCATCACTAATTCTTCCCGAATAGGGTCAATAGCCGGATTGGTAACCTGGGCAAAGAGTTGTTTAAAATAATCAAAGAGTAGGCGTGGTTTTTCCGATAAAACTGCTAAAGGAGTATCGTCTCCCATTGAACCCGTAGGCTCATGAGCTTCTTCAGCCATGGGTTTAATTAATATCTTTAAGTCCTCATAGGAGTAACCAAATACCTTTTGTAACCGAATTAAATTCTCTTTTAGCGAATTCTTTTTCACTTTTAATCCAGAGGTTTGTCTAAAAGGTATTAAATTACTCTTTATCCAAATTTTATAGGGTTTTCTCTGAGCAACTTCTCTTTTTAATTCTCCATCAAAAAACACCTTTCCACTTTCCATATCCACCGCAAATATCTCTCCCGGACCTAAACGCGCTTTCTTTAAAACTCTCTCCGGTTCTATCTCTAAAACCCCGACCTCTGAAGCCATAATCACTTTTTCATCCTTAGTAATTACAAAACGCGAGGGTCTTAAGCCATTGCGGTCCAAGATTGCTCCAATGTATCTGCCATCACAGAAAGCAATACTCGCCGGACCATCCCAGGGCTCCATTAAACAGGAATTATATTCATAGAAAGCCTTTACCTCTGAAGTGATTCCCGGGTAACTATGCCAGACAGGAGGAATAAGCAGCATCATCGCCTCCGTAATACCCCTTCCGCAGAGAACCAAAAATTCCAAAACATTATCAATGGTTGCGGAATCGCTTCCTCCGGGAACAATCACCGGAAACAACTCAGTCATTCTCTCTCTCCAGACTCTGCTCTTTAATGTTCCCTGTCGGGAATTAAACCAGTTAATATTTCCTCTCAAAGTATTTATCTCCCCATTATGGGCTAAATATCTGAAAGGCTGTGCCAGGTCCCAGGTAGGGAAGGTATTTGTAGAATAGCGTGCATGAAAAAGGCAAAATGGACTTTCTAAATCGGTGTCCTTTAGGTCTAAGAAAAAATCTTTCAGTTGCGTAGACATCAAAAGCCCTTTATAACTCAAAGACCGAGAGGAAAGATTACTGATATAGAAAAAGTTTTTCTGCTTAAGTTTACTCTGGCGAATTAAATTCTCTATTTTTTTTCTTACTAAGTAAAGCCGGCGCTCAAAATCAATTTCTGTTTTAATTTTTGGATCTTTTCCAATAAAGATGTGTTTAATTACCGGCTGGGTAAGCCGTGCCTGTTTACCAATAAAAGAGTTATCCACCGGAACCTCTCTCAAACCTAAAAAAATCAAATTTTCTTTAGTGATAGTCTTTTTTAATACCTCCTCACAGAAAGCGCTTTCTCTTTTATCTTGAGGCAAAAAAAGCATTCCTACTCCATATTTATCCGTAAGTTTTATCTTAAACTCTTCGGCAATTTTCCTTAAGAATTTATCCGGTATTTTAATTAAAATTCCAGCACCATCTCCAGTCTTAGGGTCCGCACCTACTGCCCCCCGATGCAAAAGATTCTCTAAAGCCAAGATACCATCTTTGATTATCTTATGGGAAGACCTTCCTTTGATGTCACAGACAAATCCCACACCGCAACTGGATTTTTCAAATTCTTTTTGAGCAAGTCCTTTTAAAAAAAATTCTTCTTTCATCTTTTAAATCTTAAAGGTTCAATTTTCGCTCTCTTTATTTTTACCTCTAAGGTATTACGATTTATCCCTAAGAGCTTAGCGGTGCGCAATTTATTTCCTTCAGTATACTCTAATAAAAATTCAATCAATGGCTTCTCTACATAAAAGATAAGCGCTTTATAGAGTGCCTCTTTTCTCTCAGACATAAGGATCTCCGTCAGCTCTCTTATTTTTTCTTCTAAGGAAATAAGTTGATTTATCTGTTTATCTCTAAAAATAACCACCAGGTCCTGCTTTTTCTCTATCCCCAGCTTTATACATTCCTTTTCCTTTAAGAGTTGGAAAAGCATCTTTTTTAATCCCTCCTCATTCTGGTTTAAAGAAAATATAAGCATCTTCTGTCTTAAAAATACACAGCTAAATTAAAAAATTTTATCTTCTTTGGGCAATGAACCGATTAAAATTTAAAAGAAAAAGTTCTGCCTGTCTGTAATAAAAAGACCAATTTTTGAATCCTTCACTCAATAATTTATATTTATCTAAATTTGGAGAATAATAATCAAACCAGCTCTCAAGCATCTTAAGAGTAATCTCTAAATGAAACTGTATCCCCCAACTGTATTCAGTAAATCTTACTGCTTGATGCTTACAAATCTCACCTTCGGCTAAAAGCCTTCCTCCCAAAGGCAGATCAAAGGTGTCCTGATGCCACTGAAAGACATTTAAGTTTCTACCTAAGTTATAAAAGAGGGGGTCTTTTTCTCCTTCTTCGGTAAGACTTACTTTATACCAGCCAATCTCCCCTTTTTCCGCCCTTTTTACTTCTGCTCCATAAATCTTTGCCAGAAGTTGTGCACCCAAACAAATCCCTAAGAGGGGAATCTCTCTTGCTAAAGCAACTCTTAAAAAATCCTCTTCTATTATTAAAAAAGGATAATCTTCAGTATCATAAACATTCATCGGACCACCTAAAATAATGATTGCTTCACAAGCTTCAGGCTGTGGTAAGGCTTCTTGCTTCTCTAATTCTACGGTGGCGGTTTTATAAGTTGTCCGGGTATTAAAAAATTCCTCAAATATTCCCGGGCCTTCTATCTCAATGTGTTTGATGAATAAAATCATCTCTGTTTAGATATCAAAATATAAATAAAATTCATAAGGATGAGGTCTTAAACGCACCGCATCAATTTCTCTTTCTCTTTTATATCTAATCCAGACATCAATCACATCCTGAGTGAAAACATCTCCCTTTAAAAGATACTTATGGTCATCTTCCAAAGCCTCCAGTGCCTCTTCTAAAGA
>JAMWCM010000018.1 GCA_023818355.1 Candidatus Omnitrophota bacterium | reverse complement strand
TGGCTGTAAGGAAGATATTGAGAAAAATACCGGTCTTACTGTCAAATATTTCAGTTACCCTATTGGCGGTTTTTCAGAAAAAATAAAGGGAATGTTAAAAAAAGCGGGTTATAGCGCAGGCTTGACTACAAATCGTGGATACGATTTGCGCAACTTAAGGGACCCTTATGAAATCAATCGCATATCTGTAAGAGATGAGAGTTTATTAAAATTTAGAATTAAAGTATCCGGATATTATAATCTTTTTAGAAAAGGTAAAAGACCTTACTGATAATGGATAAAAAAACACCTTTAACTGTCGTAATTTTGACAAAGAATGAAGAGGAGAGAATAAAAGATTGTATCGAATCTGTGAAAGATTGGGTTGAGGAAATAATTGTTGTTGATGATGAGTCAACCGATAGAACTGCAGAAATTGCCCAAAATTTAGGAGCAAAGGTTTTAAAAAGAAAGATGGATATTGAGGGAAAACAGCGTAACTGGGCATATCAAAAAGCAAGAAATCTATGGGTTTTGAGTTTAGATGCCGATGAACGCATAACAAAAGAACTTCGGGATGAAATTATTAGGCTCTTTGCAGAAGGACCAAGATCCAATGGCTATACTATCCCCAGAAGAAATTATATCGGGAATTACTGGTTAAGATATGGGGGAGAATATCCTGCACCACAATTGAAATTGTTCCGCAAAGACAAATTTAGATTTGAGGAAGTGGGAGTTCATCCGCGTGCATTCTTGGAAGGAAAATGTGGATTTTTAAAGAATGATTTAATCCACTACTCTTATCGTAATTTCAGTGATTATCTAAATAAATTGAATAACCAGACCACCCGTGAGGCAGAGAAATGGATTCTTACCGGAAGAAGAATGACTTTCTGGCAGGCTTTGTGGCGGGCTTTGGATAGGTTTTTTTATAGGAGGATGTTACGCAAGAAAGCCTATCGCGATGGGATCTATGGTTTTATGACTGCCTTATTTTCAGGATTGTATCAATTGTTGAGTTATGCCAAATATAGGGAGCTACTCTCAAAACATTTGGAGGTCTCACCTCCAAAAATACTTGAAAAATGAGACTTTCGGTAATTATTCCCGTTTATAATGAGCGGAATTTTATTGAGGAAATAATTAGGCAAGTAGAGAATGTTAATTTAGATAAAGAAATAATTATTGTGGATGATTTCTCTACCGATGGTACGCGAGAATATTTAGAAAGCCTTTCTCAGAATAATATCAAAGTTCTCTATCACCAGTATAATCAGGGAAAAGGTTCCTGTATCCGCACTGCTTTAAAATATGCGAAAGGAGACTATGTAATTATACAGGATGCGGATTTAGAATATAAACCCCAGGAATACATTAAGCTCTTAGAAACCGCTTATAAAAATAACGCTTTGGTAGTTTATGGTTCAAGATTTTTGAATGGTGGTTTTAAGAAATTTAGTCCCTCACAGTATCTGGCAAACAGGTTCTTAACCTTTTTTACAAATATTTTGTATGGAGTGCATCTTACGGATATAGAAACCTGTTATAAACTTTTCCATCGGGATATAATTTTTAGTTTTAATATAGAAAGCGACGGATTTGATATAGAGGTGGAACTTACTTCCAAGGTTTTAAAGCGAAAGATAAAAATAATTGAGGTTCCTATTGAATATCGTGGAAGAAAATATCATGAGGGCAAGAAAATAAAAGCAAAGGATGGGGTGATTTCTTTGATAAAATTATTTTTATATAAATTTAGATAATGGAATTCCCTAGGACCTGGAAAATTTTTCTGGTAATAATTTTATTTGTAATATTTTTTCTGCAGTATCAACAGCGTGCGCCCAAAAGAAATTTTTCAGATTTTCATATGCTTTATCATACCGCTAAAAGATTTTTATATAGAGAACCAATTTATACATTTGTCGGGGAGATTGCTTACTATAAATATACTCCTTTCTATGCATTCTTAATTTCTTTTCTGGCTAAATTTTCCGAGAGAACCGCTGCAAGCATTTGGTTTCTGGCAAATATTTTATTTTTTTTATTTTTGGTTTATGCTCTAAAAGAATTAATCATAGAGGATAAAGATAAATTTAAGGCTTATACTTTATTTTATTTTTTGAGTATAATATCCTGCCTTAGATTTATTATTGGTAATTTTCACCAAGGGCAATCAAATATTTTAATGATGTGTTTACTTTTGGGAGGATTATTTTTTCTTGAAAAAAATAGAGAGAATTTGGCAAGCTTTTTCATTGCTTTTTCTATAATGGTAAAATATATGACGCTTTTGTTTCTCCCTTGGCTTCTGTTGAGGAGGAAGTTTTCCCTTCTAATTAAAGTTTTAATCTTTATTCTTATCTTTAACTTAATACCGGCACTTTCCTGGGGATGGAAAGCAAATGGTGAACTTTTAAAGCAAGGGATTGCTTTTTTATTTAAGAGTTCTCTGGATAACTATTCCCTAACCTGTTATCCTAATCAATCACTGCTTGCGTGCTTAAACAGATTTTTTTCTCGGGAAAGTTTTTATAAAGTAAATATTTTTTATTTACCCCAAGAGAAAGTAAATTTCATTTTTGCGGTTTTGGCGATTTTACTTTACTCATTGGCAATAATCCCAGGCAGAAAAATTGCTTATGATTTTTCCTTAATTTCTATTTGCGTCGCTTTCTTTAACCCTAATGCCTGGAGATACTTTTATATCTGGCTCTTACCTGCTTATATGAGTTTATTTTATTATCTCATCAAAGATAAATTTAAAGAGAAATGGATTTTGATTCTTGTAGCTATTTCATTTATTTTTTGCTCCTTACCTTCCGAAGAAATAATGGGGGAGAAATTATCCGATATTCTTGAGATTTACTCTTTTGTTACACTGGGGGCGTTATTTCTGTTCTTAACTTTGTTGCGTTTGAAATTTTTAGAGGTGAGACCTCCAAATATTATTGATTTTAATTAGTTTAGGAATGAAAAAGGTTGAATTTTCAAGCCATCAATTTTATCATATTTACAATCGTGGTGTGGATAAAAGAAGGATTTTTGAAGATGAAAATGATTATGTAAGATTCATTCATTCTTTGTTTGAATTTAATGACCAATATCCCGCTCTACCTTTCAGTCAAATTTATAAGAGGGAGAAGAAGAGAGACAGAGAATTGTTGGTTAATATCATTTGTTTTTCCATGATGCCTAATCATTTTCACTTAATTCTTGAGCAATTAAACGATGGAGGAATAACTAAATTTATGCGTAAATTAGGAACGGGTTATACTATGTATTTCAATGAAAAATATAAAAGAACAGGAGCTCTTTTTGAAGGTAAATTTAAAGCAATCCACATTGAAAATGATAAATACCTTTTACATTTATCTCGCTATATTCATTTAAATCCGGTAGAATTAATAGAGGCTCATTGGAAAGAAAAGGGAATAGAGGATTTTAATAAAGTAAAAGATTTTTTGGAGAAATATCGCTGGTCAAGTTTCTTAGATTATATAGGTATTGAAAATTTTCCTTCTATAATAAAGAAAGATTTCCTGTTGAATTATTTTAGGGATCCGGCAGGATATAAAATTTTTGTTCTTGAGTTTCTTACAAAAGATCTTGTTTTTATCAAAGAATTGCTGTTGGAGGATTGATTTAAGATATTAGAAATGAAGTATTTTTGGAGGTGAGACCTCCAAAATATAGAGGAGGGATGATAGGGATGAAAATTTTAATTACCGGAGGAGCAGGACTGGTGGGTTCACATTGTGCAGAATATTTTGCAAAAAATGGTTATGAAGTGGTTATTTTTGATAATCTTATGCGCTCAAAACTTTTTGGTTATAATAAAGAGTCAGTAGAATATAACTGGAATTATTTGGGAAAGTTTAAAAATATAAAGAGAATATTGGGAGATGTGAGAAATGAAGAAGATCTGAAGAAAGCAATAAATAAAGGAGTGGATGTGGTAATCCATACTGCTGCTCAACCCGGAGTTCCTTCCAGTGTAAGAATGCCCGGTGAAGATTTTAACATCAATGCCTTGGGAACATTAAAAGTTCTGGAATGCTTGCGTCAGATTTCCCCTCAGGCAACCTTTATCTATACCTCAACAAACAAGGTTTATGGAGAAAATGTAGATAAATTTCCAATATTAGAGAAAAAGACGCGATATGTTTTTAAAAATATCAAAGGAATTTCTGAGAGCCTTCCTACGGATTTAACCGGACATACTCCCTATGGAGTGAGTAAATTGGTTGGCGATTTATATACTCAAGAATATGCCCATATTTATGGAATGAAGACTGGAGTTTTCCGTATGTCATGTATTTATGGGATAAGACAGTTTGGTTTTGAGGACCAGGGATGGGTGGCTTGGTTTGTAATTGCCACATTCTTGAAAAAACCGATTACTATTTATGGTGATGGGAAGCAGGTGCGCGACCTCCTCTATGTTACAGATTTGGTGGAAGCATTTGAAAAATTTATTAAGTCAGATGTTAGACATGAAGTATTTAATATTGGTGGAGGACAAGAAAATACCCTTTCGCTTATAGAGATGGTTAAATTTTTAGAAAAAAAGACAAAGACCTCACCAAAAATAAATTTTTCTGAATGGCGACCTTCGGACCAGAGAGTTTATATTTCAGATATTACCAAGGTAAGTAGAGTTTTAAAGTGGAAACCTAAGGTTAATCCTGAAGAAGGTATAGAGAGATTACTCTTTTGGGTCAAAAAAAATTTGGAATATTTTAAATAAATGGCTGAACAGGATTTAGTAAAGATACTGGAGAGTATTGCGGGATATTTGGAGATAGAAAAGAGAAGCGGGGTGAATTGTTTTATGAGAGGAAAGAATGTCCAGAAGAGGATAGATTTACTTAAAAAAATTGCTGAAGATGTAAATAAATGTAAAAAATGTTCTCTCTATGAAACAAGGAAAAAGGTTGTTTTTGGAGAGGGTAATCCCTATGCTAAGATTATTTTCTTAGGGGAAGCCCCGGGGGAGGAAGAGGATAGAGAAGGTAAGCCTTTTGTGGGGAAAGCCGGGAAACTGCTTACTCAGATAATTCAAGCGCTGGGATTACGCAGAGGAGAGGTTTATATTACTAATGTTTTGAAATGTCATCCTCCAGACAATCGCTCTCCCTATTCCGAAGAAATCAATGCCTGTTTTGATTATCTGAAGAGAGAGATAGAAATTATTAATCCCCGGGTAATCTGTGCCTTAGGTAAATTTGCCAATTTAGCCTTGTCTAGGAAAGAGATTCCTTTAATTCAGCAACACGGTAGAGAATATCTCTATGAAGGGATAAAGGTAATTCCCACCTTCCATCCAGCTTACCTTTTACGCAATCCCCAAGAAAAAAAATCCGCCTGGCAGGATTTAAAAAAAGTAATAGAGATAGTAAAGAGAAAATCCGACCTTAAATCAACAACTCTCATTGGGGTTTAGAGATGGCCAGATATGCTCAGATAGTATTTGGGCTTCCTTTGCGGGGGACATTTGATTATGCTATCCCCGCCTCCTTAGAAAAAGAGGTAGAAGTTGGCAAGCGAGTATTTGTCCCCTTCCGGAATAAAAAGATATTAGGATATTGTGTAGGAATAAATAAAAAAAGCAAAAGTTTTTATACTAAAGAAATCATCTCTGTTCTGGATAGGGAGGCAATTTTTAGTGAGAGGTTTCTCGCTTTTTTAAAATTGATTTCTGAGAAATATTTTGCCAGTTGGGGAGAAATGATTACCTCAGCTACCCCGGTTTATCTCCGTAAGCCCCGAAAAACCCCCTTGAAGGAAGAAGAAAATTATAAGGTAAGCGATTCAAAACTCAATCTCTCTTTTTATACTCAAAGGATAATCAAGGATATTGAGAGAGGGAAAAATAAATTTTTTGTTTTTGATGACTATTTTCAAAAAAAGAGAATAAATCTCTATTACGAAATTTCCCTCTGGATGCTTAAGCAGGGAAAAGATGTCCTTATCCTTACCCCCGAGATTTATACTGCTGAAGAATGGTGGAGGTTTCTAAGGGAAAAGTTTACTTCCTCAAAGATTATACTTTATCATAGCCGGCTAAAAGAGAAAGAGGGGTTTTTAGCCTGGTGGGAGATGAGGAAGAAAGAGCCAAAGATAGTTGTGGGAACGCGCATTGCGGTATTTTATCCCGGAGAAAATTTGGGGATGATTATCTTAGAAGAAGAGAATTCTCCATTCCATAAACAGGAGGAGTTTCCATTTTATAATACAAGGGAAGTTGCTTTATATCGTTCCCGTTACTTTAAAATACCTTTAATTTACACGGGGAGTTCTCCCTCGGTAGAGACATATTATAAAGTAAAGAGGAATTTATTCTCGCTCATTGACCTGCGGGAAAAGCCAGAACAGTTACCTAAGATTTCGGTTGTAGATTTAGGAATAACCGGAAAAAAAATTCCTCTCACCAAAGCACTTGAACTAAAAATAGCCGATATTCTGAAAATGGGGAAGAAGGTAGTTATTTTTCTTAACCGCAGAGGTTTTGCTACTTCTATTTTCTGTAAAAAATGTGGTAAGGTATTACGATGCGGGCGTTGCGAGAAAAATCTCATCTACCATTTTTCTTCCCGGAAATTGGTTTGTCATTACTGCGAAACAGTGCAGAAGCCAATTTCTCTCTGCCCGGATTGTAAAGCAGGTTATCTGCGCTATAAAGGTCTGGGGACAGAGAAACTGGAGAGCGAATTAAGTAGACTTTTCCCACAGACAAAGATTTCAAGAATAGATTTAGATGTCAAAGAAGAGAAGATGATTGACAAAGTGCTCAGGGACTTTGCGGAAGGGAAGACCGATATTCTCATTACTACCAGTCTCATTACGAAATTGCCCATTCTAAAAAATATTGGACTTTTAGGAATTGTTAATTTGGAACAGGGAATAAGTTTTCCCGATTTTCGGATGGGTGAAAGATTATTTTCTTTATTGGTTAATTTATTGAGGTTGGTAAGGGGAGAGAGGGGTTGGGAGGATTTCTTAATCCAGACCCATAATCCCCAGAGTGCTCTGATTAATGCCTTAAGAGACCTTGATTATGAGATGTTTTACCGTGAAGAATTAAATTTGAGGAAAGAATTGAAACTCCCTCCTTTCAGGAATTTGATAATTATTAATCTTAAAGGTAAAAACAAAAAGAGTGTAGAAAATAATGCCAAACTTTTTGCAGAGAGATTGAAAAAGGGAAATAACTATAAAGGGGTTTTTATTTCGGAAGCGGTTCCCCATCCCCTCTTCAAACTGAGGGGTAAATATAACTGGCAAATTTTTATTAAATCTGCTAAGATTAAGAATGTTTTCAATCTGTTAGAGGAGGTACTTAAGGGGAAAAGAAAATTTAAAGGGAGTGTGTTAACTGTGGATGTTGAACCTGGTTAAAGGATAAAATTATGGCGATTTTAAAAATAAGATTATATCCGGATAGTATCTTGAGGAAAAAAGCGCTGGTGGTAACAGAATTTACCGAGGAAGATAAAAAATTAATTAAAGATATGATAGAGACAATGTATGCTTTTGAAGGGGTTGGGCTGGCTGCTCCCCAGGTAGGGGTGAGCAAGAGAATTTTTGTGGCTAACCCTTCTGGAGAAAGGGGGAAGGAGTGGGTAATCATTAATCCCCGTATACTCAAAAAGTCTGGTAGTGAAATACTCACTGAAGGCTGTCTCAGCCTGCCGGGGATTTCGGCAGAGGTAAAGCGCTACAAAAGGCTGGTTCTGAAATACGAAGATTTATCCGGGGAAGAAAAGGTTGTTTCCTTAGAAGGTCTTTTAGCCCGAATAGTTCAGCATGAGACAGACCACTTAGAGGGTGTATTGTTTATTGACCGTATTGGTGTTTTAAAACGCTTTAAACTTTTGTGGAAGTTTAAAAATACCAGAATATGAAGATTATCTTTTGGGGGACATCTTCGTTTGCCGTTCCCAGTTTAGAAAAAATTGCTCGTAAGTATGAAATTTTATCGGTAATCACGCAACCCGATAGAAAACAGGGAAGGCATCTAAGGTTAAAACCTTCTCCTGTAAAAGTTAAGGCAGAAAAATTGAGTTTAAAAGTAAGGCAACCCGAGAATCTGAATGAGGAAAGTTTTCTCTATTTTCTTAGGGATGCGGGAACTGACCTCTTTGTAGTTGTTGCCTATGGAAATATTTTGCCCAGAGAGATTTTAAATCTCCCGCGTATTTTTTCTATAAATTTACATGCTTCCCTTCTGCCAAAATATAGAGGAGCAGCTCCCATAAGCTGGGCAATCTGGAATGGGGAGGAAGAAACGGGGGTAACGGTTATAAAGATGAATGAGCAGATGGATGCTGGAGAGATTATCCTTCAAAAAAGGATTCCTATTTTAGAAGAAGATGATGCCCTTACTTTAGGAGAAAGGTTAAGTATAGAGGGTGCAGATTTACTTTTGGAAGCGATAGAATTAATTGAAAAGGGAAAAGTAATTTTTTTGCCACAGGATGAGCGGGAAGTAAGTTTTGCTCCTTTGTTAAAGAAAGGGGATGGGAGGATAGATTGGAAAACCCCCGCAAAAAAAATCAATGCTCAGATAAGGGCACTTGTCCCCTGGCCGGGGAGTTACTGTTTCTGGAAGAATAAACTTCTTAAGTTGTGGCGCGCTCAGGTGGTGGAAGAGGATTTTAGAAAATCCCTGCCCGGAGAAATTGTGGAGATAAGGGAGGAAGGATTTGTGGTTGCTACGGGTGAAGGAGGATTATTGATTAAAGAATTGCAGTTAGCGGGTGGGAAGAGGATGCCTGTAGAGAAGTTTATTCCTGGGCATCATTTGGAAAAGGGGGAGTTCTTAGCCTAAATGCAAAATCTAAATCCTAATAAAATTTTTATTGAAATTTGCGCTTGCATTTTCAAAAAATATTGCTATAATTAACATTTCAATTTAAAAGAAAAGGAAGAAGATGCCTGAACTGCGCAAAGACCCAGTTATTGGAAGATGGGTAATCATCGCTACCGAAAGAGCAAAAAGGCCACACGATTTTACCACTTCCCCAGAAGGGCCTGTAGAGGGAGAATGTCCTTTCTGTGAAGGAAAGGAGGAGAAAACTCCTCCGGAGATTTTTGCTTTTCGTAAACCCAATACCCAGAGAAATAAATCCGGATGGGAGATAAGGGTTGTTCCCAGTATTTCACCCATATTACGCATTGAGGGTGAACTCAATCGGCACGGAGCAGGGATGTATGATGTGATGAATGGGATAGGGGCCCATGAGGTAATAATTGAGACACCTCAGCATATTGCCAATATAGCAGACCTTTCTGAAGAACAGATTGCTAAGGTTTTTTTTGCGTATATTGAAAGAATAATTGATTTAGGAAGGGATTTGCGTTTTAAATATGTGCTCGTATTTAAAAATTATGGCTGGAATGCCGGAGGAGGGCGTGTAAAACATTCACGTTCACAGTTGATGGCGCTGCCGGTTAATCCCAAACGTGTAAAAGAGGAACTTTTGGGGGCAAAAACATATTTTGAATTTAAAGACCGTTGTATATTCTGTGATATTATTCGTCAGGAACTGGATTCGGGGGAAAGAATCATTATTGATTCAGATGGGATAATTGCCTTTTCTCCTTTTGCTTCGCGTTTTCCTTTTGAAACCTGGATTATTCCCAAGCATCATTCCGCGGATTTTATCAATTCAAAAAGACAGGAAGTTTTTGCATTAGCCAGAATAATGAAGTTGGTTCTCAGCAAGATTAAAAAGGCTCTCAATGACCCTTCCTATAACTACATCATTCATACTGCACCTTTTAGAATTCCCAAAAAGCCAGGTTATTGGAAAACCCTTGATGAGGATTACCACTGGCATATTGAGATAATTCCCCGGCTTACCCGGGTAGCAGGTTTTGAATGGGGTTCAGGTTTCTATATAAATCCCACTCCTCCCGAAGAAGCAGCAAAGTATCTCCGGGAATTGGAAATCGGTTAAATATTAAAGTAAAAAGACAATGGCGGAATTGAGACGCGACCCGATAACCGGTAGATGGGTAATCATTGGGAACGATAAGGAGTTTAAACCTGAGGATTTTGAAGTAGAACTTCATGAGAAAGGTAAGGGAATATGCCCTTTCTGTCCCGGGAATGAAGCCATGACTCCTCCGGAAATAATTGCCCATCGTGAAGGACAGACTGCTCCCAATACTCCGGGTTGGCTTACCCGGGTGGTCCCCAATAAATTTCCTGCCCTCCAGATTGAGGGAGATTTGAATAAAAGAGGTATGGGAGTTTATGACCTGAGCAACGGTATCGGAGCCCATGAGGTAATTATAGAAAATCCCGACCACAATCGGGAAATTGCCGATTTATATAACCATGAGGTAGAAAGAATCATCTGGTGTTACCGCAATAGAAGTATAGATTTGCGCGGAGATAAGCGATTCAAATATATTCTCATTTTTAAAAATTATGGGAAAAGTGCCGGAGCTTCTCTGGAACATCCTCACTCCCAGCTCATCGCTTTGCCGGTTATTCCTAAACGTGTGCAGGAAGAATTGCGTGGTTCTCAGAGATATTTTGAATACCGGGAGCGTTGTGTTTTTTGCGATATGCTAAAACAGGAACTGCAGGATGGGAAAAGGATAGTTGCGGAAAATAAACATTTTGTTGCTTTTGCTCCTTTTGTTTCCTGTTTTCCTTTTGAATTCTGGATTGTTCCTAAGGAACACGAGTCAGACTTTTCTTATATCCAGAAAGATGAGGTTGTAAGTTTTGCCAGCATCTTAAGAGAGATGCTTAAAAGGGCGAAGGTGGTTTTGCGTGACCCCTCTTTCAACTTCATTATTCACACCTCACCCTTGGAAGAGATGGAGAAGGAAGATTATCACTGGCACTTGGAATTTATGCCTAAACTTACGCGTCTTGCCGGGTTTGAATGGGGAACAGGGTTTTATATAAATCCGATGCGGCCTTCTTTGGCGGCAAAATATTTGAGAGAAGCAAAGATTGGTTAAATAAAAAGGAGGGAAGTAAGATGGGAGTAAGGATTGGGATTAACGGTTTTGGAAGGATTGGCAGACTTGTTTTTCGTGCTGGCTATAAAGATTTAGATTTTGTGGTGGTTAACGATTTACCTGTGGGAACAAAAGTGTTAGGGCATCTTCTAAAATATGATTCTAACTTTGGAACCTTTCCGGATAATGTAGAGGTAAAGGATGATGCCTTGGTAGTAGAAGGAAGAGAGATAAAGGTGACCAGTTTCAAATCCCCGGCAGAAATTCCCTGGAAAGATTTTGGCGTAGAGATTGTAGTGGAGTCAAGCGGTGTATTTACAGAGAAAGAAAAAGCAGTTGGGCATATTGAACGTGGAGCAAAAAAGGTAATCATTACTGCTCCGGCAAAAAATGAGGATATCACTCTGGTTATGGGAGTAAACGATGCAAGTTACGACCCCAAGAAACACCATATAATTTCTAATGCTTCCTGCACAACCAACTGCCTTGCGCCCGTGGCAAAAGTACTAGTGGATAATTTTGGTATAAAACGGGGGTTAATGACCACTATCCATTCCTATACCAATGACCAGAGGGTGCTTGACCTTCCCCATAAAGACCTCCGTCGGGCAAGAGCAGCTAATCTTTCTATGATTCCCACCACCACCGGGGCAGCAAAAGCCATAGGTTTGGTGCTTCCCCAGTTAAAAGGGAAAATGGATGGTTTAGCAATCAGGGTTCCTACTCCCAATGTTTCCTTAGTGGATTTGGTTTGTGAAGTGGAGAAAGATACCTCTAAGGAAGAGGTAAATTCTGCTTTTAAGAAAGCCGCGGAGACAAATCTTAAAGGGATTCTCTATTATTGTGATCTTCCTTTGGTTTCCCGCGATTTTAATGGTTCAGGTTATTCAGCAATCCTGGATGCGGAGTTGACCAATGTGATTGATAAACGTCTGGTGAAGGTTCTTGCCTGGTATGACAATGAATGGGCATATTCTCTGAGGGTGGTGGATTTAGTAAAACTGGTGATGAAGAGACTATAATAGTAAAAAGGAGTAAAATGGCAAAGTTAACCCTGAGGGATTTAGATTTAAAGGATAAGCGGGTTTTACTGCGGGTGGATTTCAATGTTCCCCTTGATGAAAATCTCCGGATTACCGATGACTTCAGAATTAAGGCAAGCATTCCCACCATAAATTATCTCTTGGGAAATGGAGCAAAAAAAATAATTCTTATGAGTCATCTGGGCAGACCCGAGGGTAAGGTTGTAGAAAATTTGCGATTAAATCCGGTAGCAAAAAGACTGGAAGAACTTTTAGGTATAAAGGTGAAAAAACTTGATGATTGTGTTGGAGAGTTTGTTAAAAGTGAAATAGAAAGGGCAGAAGAAAGGGTGATTCTTCTGGAGAATCTAAGATTCCATCCGGAGGAGGAAAAAAACGACCCGCTATTTTCCCGGAAACTCGCGGAACTGGGAGATTTGTTTGTTAACGATGCTTTTGGGACCTCTCACCGTGCGCATGCTTCTACCGCGGGAGTAACACATTATCTTAAGTCCGCAGCCGGATTTTTACTGGAGAAAGAAATTAAGTATCTGGGGGAGGCGATAGAAAACCCTCAACGTCCATTTGTGGTTATCTTGGGAGGAGCAAAGGTTTCGGATAAGATTGGAGTGATGGAAAATCTCCTTCCTAAAGCAGAGGCTATCTTAATTGGGGGAGCAATGGCATATACTTTTCTTAAGGCAAAAGATATAAATATCGGAAATTCAAAATATGAAAAGGATAAATTAGAAATTGCCCAAAAAATTTTAGAGAAGGCAGAGAATTTAAAGAGAAGGTTTTTACTTCCCCTTGACCATATGATTGCGGAAAAAGTTGAAGCCCTGGCTAAAACTATGAATACAAATGATGACCATATCCCGGAAGGGTGGTTAGGGGTAGATATTGGAAGAAGAACCATTGGGGAGTTTAAAAAAATCTTGAGAGATGCCCGAACAGTTGTCTGGAACGGTCCCTTAGGGATATTTGAAATAGAACCTTTCAGTAGAGGAACAAAAGAGATTGCTTTGTATTTAGCCGGACTTAAGGCGATAACGGTGATAGGAGGTGGAGATACTGCTGCCGCGGTAGCCAAGTTTGGAGTTGAAGATAAAATGACCCATGTTTCTACAGGCGGAGGAGCTTCCTTAGAATATATGGAAGGCAGGATTCTTCCGGGAATTGCAGCACTCACGGATAAATAAGATGAGAAAACCGATTATTGCCGGGAATTGGAAGATGCATAAGACGGTTCGGGAAGCGATTGAACTGGTGAACGGTCTGAAGAGAAATTTCTTTGATGAGATGGAGATAGATATTGTGGTCTGTCCACCTTACACTGCCTTGTCAGAGGTGGGAGAAATAATTCAGGATTCCCAGATTAGATTGGGTGCCCAGGATATGCATTGGGAAGAAAGGGGTGCTTTCACTGGAGAAATTTCTCCTTTAATGTTAAAAGATTTAGGAGTAGAATATGTGATTATTGGACATTCGGAAAGAAGGCAGTTTTTTGGTGAGACAAATGAAACCGTAAATAAAAAGGTGAAATCTGCTTTAAAACATAAACTCATTCCCATTGTCTGTGTGGGGGAGACGCTTGTGGAGAGAGAGAGGGGAGATACTTTTTCAGTAGTCAGAGAACACATAGAAAATGCTCTGGTGGGAGTGGTGATAGAAAAGCCCAGAGATTTAGTGGTTGCCTATGAACCTGTCTGGGCAATAGGAACCGGGGTAAATGCTACCCCCGAGCAAGCAGAGGAAGTGCAAGGTTATATAAGAGAATTGTTGATGAATCTGTTCGGGGAAGAAATTGCCGAAGGAATAAGAATTCAATATGGAGGGAGTGTCCGTCCAGATAATATTGAGGAATTGATAAACGAAAAAAATATAGATGGAGCGCTTGTGGGAGGGGCAAGTTTAGACCTTAACTCCTTTACAGAAATTATTAGAAGAGTGGAGACAGCAATTAGAAAGCACTGAGGATATGTTAGGATTGATTATTGCCATCCATATTTTGGTTTGTATTTTCCTTATTTTTGTTATTTTAATTCAGCCTGGAAAAGGTTACGGAATTTCTGAGACCTTTGGAGGGCAGACACAGACGATTTTTGGTGTAAGGGCAGGAACCTTACTCACACGGATAACGGCAATTTCTGCCACCATATTTTTAATCGCCTCCTTAGGGATAGCCATCTACTCCGCTAAGAAAAGCCGTTCGCTTATGGAAAGGGTAATGAGGGAGGAGAAGAAGGAAGCAACGGAAAAAATAGCCATCCCTACTCCTCTACCCGAAACTAAGGAGAGCGTAACCGAAGTTCCCTCCCCGGAAGGTTCTCCAGCAGTGAAATAATGTATACAAAAAAATTAGGATTAATCCTTCTGTTTTTTCTTTTGGGTTGCGGTGGAGAAAAAAAAATCTCGGAGAAAAAAGTTCAACTTCCCAATCTTTCCCCAGTTTATACTCCGGAGGTTGGTTCCTTTGGAGGAACGCTTACCCTGGCTACCATCTCTGACCCAAAATCTTTTAACCCCCTTGTTGCCAAGGAGACCTCCACCACCGTAATTACCGGATTAATTTTTGAGGGTCTTACCCGGGTAAATGGAGTTACCCTGGAAGTTGAACCCAATCTGGCAAAATCCTGGGAAATAGAGGATGAGGGACGGGTTTATATTTTTGAATTACGCGACGATGTTTTTTGGCAGGATGGAGAAAAATTTAGTAGTGATGATGTAGTTTTTACTTTCAATGAATTGATTTATAACCCGGATATTCCTTCCAGCGCAAGGGATATTTTTACCATTGAGGGAGAGAAAATTAAAGTAGAAAAAATTAGTGATTATAAAATTAAATTTACACTCCCTAAAAAATTTGCTCCCTTTCTAATGAGTATGGGACAGGAAATTCTTCCCAAACATATTCTGGAAAAACCTTTAAGGGAAGGGAAATTCAATTTTATCTGGGGTTTGGATACCCCACCTAAGGAGATTATAGGAACCGGTCCCTTTAGATTGGCAAAATATCTCCCCGGTGAGAAAGTAATCCTTGAAAGGAATCCTTTATACTGGAAGAAAGATAAACAGGGAAATACCCTCCCCTATCTGGAGAGAATAGTTTTTCTTATTGTTCAGAGTCAGGATACTGCTTTCCTTAAATTTAAAGAAGGAGAAATTGACTATTACGGTTTACGGGGAGAGGATTATCCCCTTTTAAAACCCAAGGAGAAAGAAGGAAACTTTACGATTTATAATACCGGTCCCAGTTTTGGAGAAAACTTTCTTGTTTTTAATCAAAATAGGGATATCCATCCCCAAACCGGGAAACCATTCGTAGAGGCTAAGAAATTGGCTTGGTTTACCAATAAGAAGTTTCGGGAAGCAGTAGCCTATGCCCTTGATAAAGATTCAATCATCAACATTGTGTTTAATGGTCTGGGAATTCCCCAGAATGGTCCAATGAGCCCTTCTTCAGGATACTTTTATAATCCTGAGGTTAAAAAATATGAATATGACATAAAAAAAGCAAAAAAGATTTTAGCCGAAGAGGGATTTATTGACCACGATGGAGATGGTTTCTTAGAAGATAAAGAGGGAAACCGTGTGGAATTTAGTCTCTATACCAATTCGGGGAATACCGAACGTATTAAAATTGCTCAGATTATTCGTAAGGATTTGGAAAGGATTGGCTTTAAAGTTAATTTCCTTCCCTTAGAATTTAACCTTTTAGTTTCTAAACTTGATTCCACTTATGATTGGGAAGCAATAGTTTTGGGACTTACTGGGGGAATTGAACCCCATTTCGGAGCAAATGTCTGGTACTCCTGGGGACAACTCCACCTCTGGTATCCACGCCAGAAGATTCCTGCAACAGCCTGGGAAAAAAGAATAGATGAGCTATTTACGCAGGCGGTTCAGGAACTGGATAAAGAGAAGCGAAAGAAATTGTATGCTGAATGGCAGGTGATTGTCTCCGAAAACCTTCCTTTAATTTATACGGTCTTACCTTTAAATATCTTTGCGGTGAGAAACAGGTTTGGCAATCTCTATCCCACCGCTTACGGAGGTGCATTCCATAATATAGAGGAGATCTATATCATAAATTCAAATGTCAAAAATCAAATATCAAAATGAAATGCATAATTCAATTTAATGTATAATAATTTTTGATGAAAGCATATATTTTTCGTCGGCTAATCATTTCTCTACCCTTACTGGTGGCGATTTCTTTTATCACCTTTTTATTTATCCAGCTTGCTCCCGGAGATTATTTTGATACTCTAAGACTCAACCCCCAGATTTCTCCGGAAACAATTAAATTGTATGAATCTCAATACCACCTTGATAAACCCTGGATAATTCAATATCTTTACTGGCTAAAAAACATCCTTAGGTTAGACCTGGGCTATTCCTTTACTCAGAAGAACCTGGTAAGTAAAGTAATAAAGAGTAGACTCGGTAATACTTTACTTTTATCCCTTTCCAGTCTTTTATTCACCTGGTTTATTGCCATTCCTTTAGGAATATTCTGTGCGGTAAAACAATACCGTTTCTGGGATAAGTTATTTTCGGGTTTATCTTTTGTCGGGCTATCCCTTCCCAGTTTCTTTCTGGCTATACTGCTTCTCTTCTTTGCCAGTGCAAGCGGTCTTCTCCCCACCGGGGGAATGCGTTCAGCAAATTTTGAAGAATTAAATATATCAATGAAAATTTTAGACATTTTAAGACACTTACTTATTCCTACAGTTGTGGTTTCCTTAGGGGTAATCTCTTCCCTGCAGAGGATTATGCGGGGGAATATGCTGGAAGTTTTGCGTCAGCGCTATATCTTAACTGCGCGGGCAAAGGGCTTACCTGAGAGAAGAATTCTTTATATCCATGCTTTAAAGAATGCCATAAATCCTTTAATTACTATCTTTGGTTATCATCTCTCTGATATTTTAAGTGGGGCAGCGCTAACCGAAATCATCTGTAACTGGCCAGGACTGGGTTCGGTAATGCTTACGGCGGTAAGGGGTCAGGATATATATTTAGTGATGGGGACGATGTTAATGGGAGGGATAATGCTTATTGTGGGGAATTTGATTGCGGATATTCTCCTGGCTATTTCTGACCCGAGGATTCGTTATGACTAACCAGGGACCAGTAACCAAAAATCAGATTAGGACTCCTTTTCAGATTGCCCTTTCCCGTTTTAAAAAGCATCGTATAGCCATAGGGGGTTTTTGGATATTGGTGATTTTGTATTCCTTGGCGATATTTGCAGACTTTTTTTCTCCCTATGGTTTTGATAATGAGAAAAGAGAGAACGCTTATCATCCTCCCACAAGGATATATTTGGGAAAAAAGGGAGGAAGATTTTGCCTCTATATTTATAAATATGAACAGAGATTTGATGAGTTTTATCGCCGGATTTATTACGAGGATAGGTCAAAGATTTATCCTTTAAAGTTTTTGTATAAAGGGGATAGTTATAAACTCTTGGGAATTTTTAAGACAAGGATCCGTCTTTTGGGAGTAGATGAACCGGCAAGAATCTATCTTTTTGGTGCCGATAGCCGGGGGAGGGATTTATTCTCCAGGATTTTATATGGTTCAAGAATTTCTCTCTCCATTGGACTGGTGGGGGTGAGTATCAGTTTCTTGTTGGGAATGCTTCTGGGAGGGATTGCCGGATATTTTGGCGGAAGTCTGGATAATCTCCTTATGCGTCTCTGTGAAATTGTGATGATGGTTCCCGGGTTTTATCTGATGCTTACTTTACGGGCAACCTTTCCGCAAAATTTGAGTTCCGTAGAAATATATTTTCTCATTGTCATCATTCTTTCCTTTATTGGCTGGGCAGGTTTGGCAAGGGTGGTAAGGGGAATGAC
>JAMWCM010000129.1 GCA_023818355.1 Candidatus Omnitrophota bacterium | reverse complement strand
GATGTTTTTTCTGCTCCGAGCTGCGGAACAATCCTTCCCGGTAAAAAAATATTCCATTGGGGTCTGGCGGTAAATCTTATTCATAAATATAAAATGGAAGGGGCAGGAAATAAGATAGATTTAAAAAGTGAGCAATTATTTCTTACCCTTGCCTATGGAATTACTGAACGCTTAGTTTTTGACGGGAAATTGGGGATCGGAGATATAAAGAATGACCGCATTAATAACCAAGAATTTGATTATCGTTTGGGATGGGGAGGAGGATATGGTTTGAGGTTCAAATTATATGAAGATTGGGAGCAGAAAATGAAGGTTATTTTGGGGGCTCATCATATAAGTATACATCCACGCAGTGAGGAATTGAACTCCGTAAAATATAAGGCTATACTTGACGATAATCAGTTTGATGTGCTTCTGGCAAAAGAATGGAATTTTGGGATACCCTACTTAGGGATAAAAGTTTCCCGCAGTAGACTCCTGCGCCGTGAAAATAACACTGATAACAGTTCTTTCCATTCCCCCTGGAAGATAGGGGCTATTTTGGGATATGACTGGGAGATTAAACAAAATACATTTCTCAATTTAGAGGTCCGGTTTATAGATGAGACCAGTTTCAATGCCGGAATTTCTCATAAATTTTAACGGAAAGGTGAGCAATGGTTATTTTAACCGGTGGAGCAGGTTTTATTGGGAGTTGTTTCCTATGGAAACTTAACCAGGAAGGTATTTCGGATATCCTTGTGGTTGATGAATTAGACTCTTCAGAAAAGTGGAAAAATCTCCGTGGGAAAAAATTTCTTGATTATTTGCACAAAAATGACCTCTGGCAGGTTCTGGAGAAAAAAGAAATCCGTGGGGTAAAAAAAATCATCCATTTAGGTGCCTGCACTTCCACCACCATTAAGGATGCTGAATATTTGCTCAAGAATAACTATGAGTATTCTAAGAGGCTGGCAATTTGGGCTTTAGAGCATAAAGCACATTTTATTTACGCCTCTTCAGCAGCAACCTATGGTGACGGAAGTTCGGGATTTAAGGACGACGAAGCATTGCTCCCTTCTTTAAGGCCTTTAAATATTTATGGATATTCCAAGCATCTCTTTGACCTCTGGGTTTTTAAAAATGACCTGTTCAAAAAATGTGTAGGGATAAAATTTTTTAATGTCTTTGGACCAAATGAGTATCATAAGCAAGAGATGATGAGTCTTATCGCCAGGCGTTTTAAAGAAGTTAAGGAAGGAAAGCCTTTCTATCTTTTTAAGTCTTATCGGAAAGAATATCGCGATGGAGAGCAGAAGCGTGATTTTGTATATGTAAAAGATGTTATTGAGGTGGTGTATTTTTTCTATAAAAATCAGCAAATAAGCGGGCTTTTTAACTTAGGGACAGGTAAGGCAAGAACCTGGAATGATCTGGCTAAGGCATTATTCTCTGCTCTGGGATTGAAACCGGTAATTGAATATATTGATATGCCCGAAGAGATGAGGGGGCAATACCAGTATTTTACCGAAGCAGAGATGGATAAATTAAATGCCGTGGGTTGTAAACATAAATTTATGAGCCTTGAGGAGGCAGTTAAAGATTATGTTGCTTACCTGAAAGAGAATGCTTATTTATAAATTCACACTTGACAATTCTTATATTTGTGTTATACTTTAAATAAAATGGCTATCTATTGCTGTCCAAAATGTGCAGCGTGGAATTCCTGTGTTACCAAGTGGGTGAGGACTGAGAAGGGAGAGGAAAATTTCTGTTGTAGTTCCTGCTCACTTTACAAAGAGTGCCTCCGAAAAGACATTGAGGGGATTCTGCAGGGGCGTACAGATAAACTTACCTGGTTAAGAGAACAGTTAGAGGAAGCAATTAATCCAGAAGTAACCGAGGCGAATGTTTATGGATTGAATGTCCGTGATTTTAAAGCCTTTGTTGCCAATTACGCCCTTACCGGTTTCTGGATACTCTTCGGTTTAGAGACAAAATTGTTACAAGAAAGTATACTCTATACCCTTTCCATTATTCCCTGCCTTGCGGTCTTCTGGATAATTTTGAGAAAAGTGCAGAAGGCAATAGTCAAAGCATAAATTTTTAAAAATTCTTGCATTCTCTTTTCTTTTATGTTAATATTTTTACTCAACTATTTTAACTATTTATCAAATAGGGGGAGGTAAAATGACCATCTTTTTCTTTTTAGTTTTTCTTTTCCTTTCTCAAGGCGTGGAGGGGGCTTCAAAAGTTTTACCCATAGAGTATCCGGAGATAAATCAGTTAGAGGATGATAAATTTCTGGAATTGGTTCAGAGAAAGGCGTTTGAATTTTTCTGGTATGAGGCAAATCCAGAAAATGGTTTAGTGAAGGACCGGGCAAACAATTTTGCTTCCGATGATTATAAAATTTCTTCGGTCGCTTCCGTGGGCTTTGGTTTAACGGCTATATGTATTGCGGAAAAAAGGGGTTGGCTTAGTCATGAATCTGCATACAATCGTGTATTAACGACTCTGAAATTCTTTAGAGATAAGATGAAGAGAGAGTTTGGATTTTATTACCATTTTGTGCATCTGGACACAGGAGAGCCTCTAAGAAAATCCGAGGTCTCTTCTATTGATACCGCGTTATTCTTAGCCGGAGCATTATTCTGCGGAGAATTTTATAAAGGAACCGAGGTGGAGAAATTAGCCCGGGAGATTTATTTAGGAGTAGAATGGAATAAGATGTTAAACCAGGGCACAACATTATCTATGGGCTGGAAGCCATCCCATCTCCCCGATTCCGGATTTATTGTTGACCGCTGGAGTTATTATTCGGAGGCAATGCTCCTCTATCTTTTGGCGATTGGTTCTCCCACACATCCCATACCCGCAGAATACTGGTTTGAATGGTTGCGTCCCATCAGAAAATATAAAAATTTCGTTACTGTTTCTTTTCCAGCATTATTTGCACATCAGTATTCTCATCTCTGGGTTGATTTCCGGAACAAGAATGATGGCATTGCTGATTATTTTCAGAATTCTGTGGAAGCAACCTTAGCCAATCGTCAATTCTGTATTGATAATATGAATAAATATAAAACCTATGGGCTGGATTCCTGGGGCTTAACCGCCTCCGATGGCCCGGAAGGATACAATGTCTATGGTGCTCCTCCATCCATTTATCCCCCAAAACATGATGGGACAATTGCTCCTACCGCTCCCGGAGGTTCAGTAATGTTTACCCCCAGGGAATCAATCTCCTGTTTACGCAATCTCTATCATCAATACAAAGAGAAAATCTGGGGAATCTATGGTTTTTCCGATGCCTTAAATATTGACAAA
>JAMWCM010000128.1 GCA_023818355.1 Candidatus Omnitrophota bacterium | reverse complement strand
GTTTTATCTTTCTGCATATGCCACCTCCTCTTTAGGAAAGTAGCATAGCAGAAATTTTAAATTCGCCTTTTAAAAATTAACATTCTTGCTTATCAATTAAAGTTAACATTCTATTAACACAGTAACAGAAAAATTTTTTTGTGTTGACAGAGATTTTTTTGTCCCTTATAATATAATTTTCCTTTACTAAAATTAAAAAGAAAGGAGCGACAGAGTGAAAAAGTCTTTTTTAATTTTATTTTCAATATCATTTCCTCTTTTTGTTGCATTAACCTATTTAACCTACGCAGTTGAACAGAAGGAGCCAGAGCAAACCATCAAATTTTTACCCACCACCATAGAAGCAGACCGGAATTACGACGGTAAGGTTGACCGCAGAGAATATTATGAAGCCGGAGTAATTACCAAGACAGAAACCGATACTGACTTTGATGGTATTTTTGATGAGACAGTCTATTTCAAGGCTGGTAAGCCCGTAAAGGCAGAAAAAGACACCAATAGAGATGGAAAGCCCGATACCTGGATTACTTATTAAGGAAAGGAGTTAGAGATGAGAAAGTTTATTTTTTCTCTTTTAGGAGTAATGGTTTTGTCTACTTTATTTCTTTCTTTCCTCTCCGCCCAAGAACCTGCTAAGGAAGAAAAATTAGAGAGGGAATTGGAGAAAGAGAGGTTCTTGCGGGAACGCTTGGAGAAAAAACCTGAAAAACCTGAGGTAAAAGAAGAAGTTCCTCCCGAAGCTCCGCAAGTAAAAGAAGAAAAAGTTTTCATCAAAAAAATTGCAGTGAGCGGAGTTACTTACTTTAAGGAAGAAGAAATTAGAAAAATTGTTGAGCCTTATGAAAATAAAGAACTCAGTTTCCGCCAGATGCAGAAGATTGCCGAATTAATTACTGAGCTCTATCGTAATAACGGCTACATCACCTCCCGTGCCTATATCCCGCCCCAAAACCTCACGGAAGGAACTCTGGAGATTCGTGTCTTAGAAGGAAGAATGGGTGATTTAGAAATCAGGGGGAATCGCTATTTTAAAACCCGGCTTCTTGAAAAGAAAATCACCTTAGAAAAGAGCAAGCCGTTTGACTATGATGAACTGCGTAAGAACTTGACCAAAATCAATGAGCATCCTGATAGACTTGTGAAAGCGATTTTAGTTCCCGGAAAAGAACGTGGACAAACCGATGTTATTTTGGAGGTTCAAGACAGATTACCCATTCATTATGGATTTGAATATGATAATTTTGGCTCCCGTTTTATCCACCGTGATAGGCTTGCCTTAACTTTTGACCACAACAATTTAACGGGAAATGATGACCTCCTTTCCTTGAAATACCAGATTGCTGAAGCAGATTCCTATACCTTAAGAAACATCCGTTACCTTCTTCCTTTTTGCTATGACTGGGAATTGGGTTTTTCCGCCAGCCGTTCAAGGCTGAAACTTGATGAGGAAATGCGCGATACGGATTCCCGCGGTAACAGTATGCTTTTATCGCTTTTCTTAAATAAATATTTGATTGATGAAGAGAATCTTGACCTGCGTCTAACTGGTGGCTTTGATTATAAGCGCGTGAGGAATTATCTTTTGAATACCTTGGATAGCGAAGATGTTTTAAGTGTGGCAAAATTGGGGTTAGATATTGACCGTGCTGATAAATGGGGGAGAACGATATTTGTTAATGAATTCAGTTATGGTATTGACAATCTCTGGGGAGCCCTGGACACAGTTGACCCTAAGGCAAGCCGTTCGGGTGCTGGAGGAAGGTTTACCAAATGGGATATCTCTTTATTAAGATTGCAAAGGATGCCTTTAAATTCTACCCTTCTCTGGAGAAATCAACTCCAGTTGTCTCCTTATATCCTTACCGCTACTGAGCAGTTTCAAATTGGTGGTATTGCCAATAACCGCGGTTATCCACCGGCAGAAAAAGTAGGTGATGAGGGAGCGAGCTCTACCTTAGAGCTTTCCATGCCCTGTTTCCTTATTCCTACTACTCTGAATGTTCCCTTTACTCAGGATAAATTACACGATGCCTTTAGAGTAATTGCCTTTTATGACTGGGCACATAGCGAACTACACCGTCCGGATGCTGGCGAGGAAAAATATGAGACCCTGCGCTCTTTTGGCTGGGGAATGCGTCTAAATCTGCCCAAAAGAGATTTATCAATGCGTCTTGAGTTCGGCTGGCCCTTGGATAATACTCCTTCTGATGGGCATCATTTACATACCTGGATGCAGGTGACGAAAAGCTTTTAGAGTTCGGTAATCCGTAAACCGTAATTGGTAATTTTGAAGTGCCAGAGAAGGCAATAAATACATTTGAAGACTTAGAGGCTTGGCAGGTCAGTCACAGATTTATTTTAGAAATATACAGAATTACGAAGGAATTTCCCAAAGATGAGTTATATGGTCTGGTAAGCCAATTACGTCGTGCTGCATTATCAATAACATCTAATATCGCCGAAGGGTTTAGCAGGTATCACTACAATGATAAAATATGTTTTTATTACAACGCCAGAGGTTCTGTAAGCGAAGTTAAAAATTGTCTCATCGTATCAAAAGACCTAAAGTATATAAAAAAAGAGGGATGCCAAATTTTATTAGGTGATGCGGAGAGAATGTTAAGGTTAATAAATGGCCTTATTCGTTCGATTGGAAAGCAAAAATAAATTACGATTTACCGGTTACGGATTACCGATTACCCAATAGAGGTTCTCTTTACGGTAAAAATTAGGCCTTGACGAAACCCTGAAATCGTGTTATACTTAATTGTAGAAAGAAGAGAGTGGACTTATCTTAACTCTTCCCATATTTTCCAGAATTTTAGGAAAGGAAAAATATTTTTTGTTTTCACCGAGATAAAGGATAGAATTTAAAAATAATAAAATGAGCTTTTTAAACTTAAGGGAGGTAAAAGATGAGTAAAACAAAGTATCTTAAGAAAAGAGGCCTTATCAGAATTTTTATTTTAATTTCTCTTTTATATTTTTCTTTATGGCCTAAACAGGCTTTTCCCCTGCCAGAGGGCTGGAGTGTTCAGGAAGGAAGTGCTGATTTTAATCAGCCTGATTCCCAAACTCTAAATATTACTACCTCGGATAAGGCAATCATCAACTATAACAGTTTCAGTATTGCCCAGCCTGAGGCAGTTAACTTTTATCAACCCTCTTCAAGCTCAGTTGCCTTAAACAGAGTAGTTGGCTTAAGCCCATCAGAGATATTTGGCATACTTACGGCAACCGGAAAAATTTACTTAATCAATCCCAATGGAATTTTATTCGGTCCCACCTCTCGGGTTGATGTAGCTGGACTTGT
>JAMWCM010000127.1 GCA_023818355.1 Candidatus Omnitrophota bacterium | reverse complement strand
TAAGGCGCATAAACCGGGATAAACAGTCGGCAGCGATATTGGTATAGGAATGACCAATATGTGGAGAAGCATTTACATAATATAAAGGGGTAGTAATATAGAATTTATCCATAACTCCTCATTTTTTCATTTTGATTTTGGATTTTAACTTTAAACTTATTTTCTGTAGCTCATCTTTATCTTTCTTCCATCTTCCAGTTCAATGACTGCGGTGCGTTTAAGAATGTTTAACTCTACCACCCTTCCCTTTCCTCCCCCTTCTACCTCTACCAAATCCCCAATTTTAGGTAGCCCAGAGGACAACTCCTGGTATAAATATGCCTCATAACTTAAGCAACACATCAATCTTCCACACAAACCAGAAATTTTCGTAGGGGACAAACACTGTTCCTTTGCCATGCGCATCGTTACCGGTTCAAAATCTTTCAGGAAAGTAGCACAGCAAAGGGTTCTTCCACAGGGACCAAATCCTCCTAAGAGCTTTGCTTCGTCTCGCACCCCAATCTGGCGCAGTTCAATCCTTACCTTAAAAGCTTTAGCGAGGTCTTTTACCAACTCCCGGAAATCAACCCTTCCCTCAGCAGTAAAATAAAAAATAATTTTTGTGCGGTCAAAAGAATACTCCGCCTCCACAAGCTTCATCTCCAGTTTATGTTCTGCAATCTTCTTCAAACATAAATTTATTACTCCCTTAATCCTTCTCTTATTCTTACTTATCTGATTTAGGTCTTCAGAAGTAGCGATCCGCAGAACTTTATATATGGGTTCATCTTTAACCATATCCGCAATGGTCTCGGCTTCACTGAGAACCTGACCGTAATCAAGACCCCTATCCTGTTCAACAATTACATAATCTCCCACTTTAGGTTTTATTTCCTCATTTATCTCAAAAATGGATATTTTCCCCGTCTCCCTTAACCTCACCTGCACTACTAACATTGTCTACTCCTTGGTTAATTCGCGTTCTAAATCCATTTCCAAGCTGGTAAAAATAAGCCGAAGATTGACATTATTCTGGATAAGACGATGATAAAAGTCAAATTTTTCTATCAGATTACATATCTCTTTCTGAGTATAGGAGGAAGCAATCCTAAAAATCAATTCTCTGCAGTCACTATTTACTATAAGTTCATCCAAACCGAGAGTTTTTAAAAATGCATCTCTAAAGATTCCATTCAAAAATGTGAGAACCTCCGAGAAGGTATCCCTCTCTTTCCCCCACAAATCATAATTGAACTCTCTTTTTTCTAAGAGCCTTTCTAAAACAGAAATGCGTCTCTGTAAATAATCACTCTCTAACAGTGCCAAGGCTTTGCCTATGCTTCCTTCAGCAAGCCTACTATAAAAAGAAATTTTCCTCTTATCCTCCCCGTAATTTTCAACAAGAAATCTCTCCAGTAAATCTCTGCTTATTGGGTTAAATTTTATTATCTGACAACGGGAAATAATCGTTGGAATAATCCTCTCTTTCTCCTCAGCAATGAGAATTAAGAGCGCATCTCCCGGAGGCTCTTCCAGAGTCTTAAGCAGGCAATTTGCTGCCTCCTCAGAGATATAATCTACATTTTCCAGAACAAAGATTTTGAACTTTGCCTCATAGGGTTTGAGAAAAATCCTCTCCTGCAAAGTGCGCATTGCTTCCATCTTTATCCCCTGAGAACCCTCTTCGGGTTTAATCCAATAAACATCGGGGTGATTGTTATGTTCAATCTTAACGCAGGAAATACATTCAAAACAGGGATTCTCTTTTCTGTTTTCACAGTTTATAAACTGTGCAAACAATTTTGCAGTAAAAGCCTTCCCCACTCCCTCCGGTCCTAAAAAAAGATAGGCATGGCTAACCCTGCTTTCTCTAAAAGAATTTATGAGAAAATTAAAAATTTTTTCCTTACCAATTATTTTTTTCATTCGGAGATTAAACTTAATACTTTTTTCTGAATTTCTTCACTTATAGCATCAATATCTCTGTTTACCTCTATCAGAAAGAATCTCTGAGGATTTTTCTTTGCCAATTTTAGGTATCCCTTTCTTACCCGCTGATGAAAAGAAAATGGTTTTTTTTCCATCCGGTCACTGGAACCACTCCGTCTCAAACCTTCACGGGGAGCTATATCCAAAAGAAAGGTTAAATCCGGAATCAATCCTGCGGTGGCAAAATCACCCATTTTTTTTAAGAATTCTAAATTTATTCCTCCTCCGTATCCCTGGTAAGCGAGGGTAGAATCCTGAAAACGGTCTAAAATAACCGTCTTCCCTTCGCAAAGAGCAGGAATTATCTTCTCTTTCACTAGCTGGGCACGGGAAGCCAAATATAAAAGTGCCTCTGTCTTAATATCCATCTTTTTATTTTTCGTATCCAGTAAAATCTTTCTTATGGCTTCACTTATTCTTGTTCCCCCCGGCTCCCTTAAAAGCACTACCGTATAACCCCTTTTTTTCAGAAAATTATATAGTCTTTTTGCATGGGTAGATTTTCCACTTCCTTCCGAACCTTCAAAGGTAATAAATAAACCCCTTTTCATTTTTTGTTTTATTATAACAGATTAAAACCAAACTGTCAAAAAAAACAATCTTGAAAAATTTTGAGTCTAAGGGGAGAAATCCTTATAAAGTTTTCTTGACCAGTTCTTTCTTTATTTTCCGGGTGGCAGTTTTGGGAAGTTCCTTACGCAGTTCAAAACCACGGATATGTTTATAGGCAGCCAGACGCTCATTTAAATTTTTTATCTCCTTCTCCATTAATCCCCTTATTTTTTCGGAATCTTTATCCAGGCTTAAACCTAAGTGTTCATCATTGGGAACAATCAGCGCGTACACCTTCTCTTCCGGAAAGCCAGATTCTTTTTTCCCAATTATACAGACATCCCGAATTAAGGAACTCTTCAGCAATTCCTCTTCTATTTCTTCCGGATAAACCTTCAGCCCCGATTGTAAAACGATTACATTCTTTTCTCTCCCTAAGATAAAGAGGAACCCATGGCTATCTAAGGTCCCGATATCTCCGGTATAAAGCCAGTTATCCCTTAAAACAAGACTTGTCTCTTCGGGACTTTTGTAATAACCCAACATCACATTCTCCCCCTTTACCAGGATTTCCCCTTCTTTCAAATCATCTTTTATCTTTACCTCTATCCCGGGGAGGGGTTTCCCTACAGAACCAAGACGATTTTGTAGAGGGGTATTTACTGATACCACCGGTGAGGCTTCGGTAAGTCCATAACCCTGTAAGACCTTAATTCCCAAAACCTCAAACCACCAGATAATAAAGGGAGACAAGGGGGCTCCTCCGCTGACAAAGAATTTTAAAGATTTCCCC
>JAMWCM010000126.1 GCA_023818355.1 Candidatus Omnitrophota bacterium | reverse complement strand
GTTTTGCACCCGTTAGTGTGGGGTATATGGTCCACGCTGGGTTCCTCTTAGCCAGAGCAGAAATTATTCCCCAAGTTAAAATTATCATCACAGTAATTACTATTCCCAACATAACATCCTTTACCCAATCTTTAGACACCAAAAATATCTCTCCATTCCAGAGATGGTCAATTACCCCGAATAAAGCTCCACCATAAAACATAAGCATCAGCCAAAAAAGTCTAGGTGTTTTTTTACTCTTCCACATAAAAGTAGTAACTATAGCTGCAGTAGTCGGTCCTAAATAGCACATTTCTCTTCACCTCCTTTCCGGGTTAAAAATTATATACAAAGGTAAGAACAAGAGAATCATTGGCATCGGTATTTGTCCCATTGAGTATTCTCTGATAAGCAAAAAGTGTCTGTATTTTCTCATTGGACCAGCCGATGCCGACTGCAGTTGCAAGATAGTTAATATTGGAAGCAGGAATTTTCTCTCCATCCTCTTCTTTATCTCCCTGTAAAAACCCATTAAATTCAAGCATAAGATTAAATCCTTCAGGCAAGAAATATTCAATGCCAAAATCATAATTTAGATATCTTGCATATTGGGTTTTGATATTATCTATTTTTCTTTCTAAAGGAAAACTATAGATTGCATCAGCATGAATAATAAATTGCTTCAATCTCTTAGTCAAAATTATTCCATAACCGTGGTCGTATGTGCCCCCTCCGGAAGTGGCACCCATTAAATCGCTTCCGAGTTTATCAGGGTCAGCCTTTTCATATTTCCCGGTGGGAAATTTTAATTGAAATATCCCTGTGAGATGAGGGAGAATTTCATTTTCTTCAAGGGCACAGTAACGCCAGAAAAAATAGCTATCGCCAAATCCCCGAGAATGAGCTTTTAAGCCATTCTGTTTTACATAATTTTGTTGATAGACTATTTGTCCGGCAATTTCTAATCTCTCTTACCACAGAGTGACGCTGTCCAGGTAGTAATCGGTCCTGCGGAAATTGGTTCCCAGTCTTGGTGTTCATCTTCATGGGCACCTGCATAATTTAATAGCCCAAAGAATAGAGAAATTACTAAAAGAATTACAAGAGATTTCGTAAACATAATTTTACTTCCCCTCTTCTCTCTAAAATGCTACTATTCTTAAATTAGTGCTACTCAAATAAAAAATAATACCCTTAAATGATATCTCTACCCGTGCTGGACATACTTAAGGTTCCATGCTTTACGCCTTTTATTGACCTTAAAGTATCAGATAATTTCTTGACTTCTTTGGGATTACCTTTAACCGCAATTATCTCCAGGCAATTGTTATGGTCTAAATGGATATGTTGAGTGGATAAGACTATCTTTTGAAAATCGTGCTGGATGTCAGTCAATTTATCCAGAAGCTCTCTTTTATGGTGATTATAGATTAAGGTAATTGCCCCGGCTACTTCCTTGCCTTCACGCCATTCTTCCTTGACCAACTCCTGCCGGATTAAATCCCTAAACGCCTCAGAGCGGTTAGGGTAGTTTCTTTCATTTATGAGTTTGTCGAATTTCTCCAGCAATTCTTTTTCTAATGAAACCCCAAATCTAAATAAATTTGACATTTTTACATGCTGATTGCGTAGCACTTTTTTTGAAAAAATAGCATATTTTTAGACTGTTGTCAAGTGAAATCTTCGTAAAAGCTGGATTTCTAATGCACCTGAGGAATGGTGAAGCTGAAGGTAGAGCCTCTCCCAAATTCTGACTTAACCCAGACCTGTCCCCCATGGGCTCGGTAAATTTTCCCATCTCTTTTCCTTTTTTATCATCCTCTATAATCAAAACTCTCTCTTTCATTTCCTAAATTCCTCTCACAGGAATCCCTTTTCTCTTTAGATATTTTTTTGCTTGAGAAATAGAATATTTTCCGTAATGGAATATAGAGGCAGCCAAAACCGCATCCACCTTAGCAATCTTAAATGCCTCATAAAGATGGTTTAAGTTTCCCGCTCCTCCAGAGGCAATCACTGGAATTTTAACTGCCTCCACAACTTTTTTAGTTAATTCCAAATCATAACCCAATTTTGTCCCATCCCTATCCATACTCGTCAAAAGAATCTCTCCTGCTCCCAAATCAAAGACCTGTCTTGCCCACTTAATTGCATCTAATCCTGTAGGAGTCCGACCACCATTAATGTAGACTTCCCAACCCAATTTTTGATTTTTTTTCGCATCAATCGCCACCACAATACATTGACTCCCGAACTCTTTTGCAGCTAATTTAATCAGGTTGGGGTTTTCTACGGCAGAAGTATTTATGGAGACCTTATCTGCCCCTGAAGAAAGGAGTAAACGAATATCCTCTAAATCTCTAATCCCACCACCCACGGTGAGAGGAATGAAGACCACTTCTGCAGTTTTTTTTATAACCTCAATCATCGGTGAGCGTTTCTCAAAACTGGCAGTAATATCTAAGAAAACCAGCTCATCTGCCCCCTCTTTATCATAAATCATTGCCTGTTCAACCGGATCTCCTGCATCACGAAGATTAACAAAATTTATTCCTTTTACTACCCGTCCTTCCTTGACATCCAGACAGGGAATAATTCTTTTTGCTAACATAGTTATCCCGCTACGCTCAGTATTATGCCCTTAATCAGTAACCAGAATTTTTTAAAAAATTCTCCAAAAATTTTAATCCCAATTCCTGACTCTTTTCTGGATGAAATTGCACTCCCAAGATGTTATCTTTCTGTATTACTGAAGGAAATTCAATCCCATAATCTGTCTTTGCCAAAATAATCTCTTTGTTTTCAGGCACAACATAATAAGAATGCACAAAATAAAAATAAGCTCCATTAGGAATCCCTTCCAAAATTTTGATTTTTGATTCTTGATTTTTGATTTTTATCTGATTCCATCCTATATGGGGAACTTTTAAATTCTTAGGAAAACATTCAACCCTACCTTTGATTATATCCAATCCTCTATGCCTCCCCTGTTCCTCACTATAAGAAAAGAGTAACTGCATTCCCAGACAAATTCCCAGGAAAGGTTTACCTTTATCTATCTCTTCTTTCAAGACCGGAGCAATTCCCTGTTCCCTAAGATGCCTCATCCCCTGACCAAAAGCCCCCACACCGGGAAGGACAATTGCCTGGGCGTTCTTTAAGTCTTCTCCTTGGGCAGTAATTAAAACCTCTGCTCCCATCACTTCAAATGCCTTGGCAATGCTCCTCAAATTACCCATTTTGTAGTCAACAATGGCAATCATCTTTATAACATATTAACAAAATAAAATTCTTTCTTCAAGCACATTTATCTTGACAAAAATGAAAATAATAATTAAACTAATAAAAG
>JAMWCM010000125.1 GCA_023818355.1 Candidatus Omnitrophota bacterium | reverse complement strand
TCCATTGGGCATTTTATCCAAGCACTGCCGAATAATTTTAATAGATTCATATAACTCCCGGATACGCACCATGGTTTTTGCATAAATATCGCCTTCTTTCTCCACAATCACCTTCCACTCCACTCTACCGTATGCTCCATAGGGGTCATCGCGTCTTACATCTATATCTATCCCTGAAGCACGAGCAGTGGGCCCAACCACACAGAAATCCTTTGCCTGTTCTTCAGTCAACACTCCTATGCCTTTCAATCGCGCCTTAATCACCGGGTCATCGGTTACCGCTCCTCTGAACATATCAGCAGCATGGGATAATTCATCAAGCATTTTCTTCAATTCTGGAATATGCTCATCCAGAATATCCCTCCTTACTCCCCCGATTTTAAACATTGCATAGTGATTTCTATTTCCGGTAATCATCTCAAAACAGTCCAATATTGGCTCACGATACTTCCAAGCCCACATCCAGACTGTATTATAACCAATAAAATGTCCGGCTAAGCCTAACCAGAGTAGATGACTATGCAGACGTTCCATTTCTCCCACTATGGTGCGAATATATAATGCTCTTTCCGGAACCTTTATTTTTGCTAAGTCTTCCATCGCATTAACATAGGCAAAGGGATGGCTTGTAGAACAGATCCCACAGATTCGTTCCACAAGATAGGCGACCTGATCAAAATGTTTATGCTCGGAGAGCTCCTCTATCCCACGATGCATATAACCAATTACAATGTCTATGTCCACCACCTTTTCTCCCTCAACATAGAGACGGAAAAACTCTGGCTCTTCTTGTAAAGGATGATACGGACCAATAGGAATAACTACTTTGTGTGCCATATTCGTTATTGGGTTACTTGCGTTATAGTGTTACTTGCGTTGAGAGCATAGATATTTTATTAAACCGGAATTTATTTGTGAAACTTTGTCTGCTTGTCTATAAATCTTGTCAAATATTTCTTTACTAATATAACCTAAATCCAAGGAAATATAAAAGATACTCTGAATTTCTGAAGCAGATGACTTTGAGATATAAAGAAATTGAATAAATTCCTTATTGGATTGTCTTGAAAATCCCTCTGCAATATTAGACATTACAGAAATAGCAGCATCCGTAGCTTGATCTCTAAGTCTATAATCTTTCCTAAATTTCTCGCTTTTATTTATTGCCTCATATACCATCTTTACTAGTATTCTTGCTTCTTGCCAACATTCTAATTCTTCAAATCTTTTAATCTTCATAACACTATAACTCTATAACGCTATAACGATTCTCTTTTTCTCCTTAGAGGAAATTTTCCTTCCGGCCAATCCTCAATCAAAAGCAGATGTTTCAGATTGGGATGACCTTTAAAATTTATCCCCAGAAGTTCCCACATTTCCCGCTCAATCCATTCTGCCCCTTTGATTATAGGAGTTATAGAATCAATCTCGGGTTTTTCTTTATCCTTAATGAGCACCTTCACTGAGAATATCTCTCCTGTCCTATCAAAACTGAAATGGTAAATTATCTCTATCCCTTGAGGTGTATCCACTCCCGTTGCCGTAGAGAGCCTCAAATTTAATTCTTTGAAAATAACTTTTACTACCCCCAGAATGTCTTCCGGCTTTACTGAAAAATATACTCTTCTCTCTGAATGCTCATACCAATCAATTATACATTCTTTTAATCTTTCTTTTATTTTATCTTTTATCTCCATCTTAACACCTAAAAACCTTAATACCTAAATACCTCTTACTTTCTTTATCAGCTTCACTACCCCGGCAATTATTGCCTCTGGCTTGGGTGGACAACCCGGAACATACAAATCCACCGGTATTATTTCATCTAAGGCTGCCGGGCTATTATAGGAATCTTTAAACATCACCCTTCCACAGGCACAATTTCCCACGGCCACGACCAAGCAAGGTTTAGGTGTCTGAGAATATATTTTCTTAATTCTTTCTGTATTTTTATAATTAGGGACTCCGGTAACTAACAGAACATCTGCATGCCTTACACTTCCTACCAAAACCATACCAAATCGTTCCACATCATGTCGTGGAGTTAAAACATCCAAAATTTCAATATCGCAATTATTGCAGGGAGAACAGGCAGCATGGAAAACCCACAGAGATTTAGTTAACGCCTTCAACTTAAGACTCATAATTTAATAACCCAATAACGCTAAAACTATTGCTATAACTCCCAATATGGTAACCGGTCCCCAGAAAAATTTCAGTGCCTGGTCAATCCTTAAACGGGGACTTGTGTTTTTAATCAATACTACCAAAAGAAAAATTAAAAAATATTTCCATATTAAAATCACAAAATTCAAATTGTTACTCCAGAAGAGAATAATTAACCAGAGAGGCATTATATAAAGAAGTATCATTCTGGTCAATTTAAAAATACCTAAAAGTAAACCTGAATACTCAATAAGCACTCCTCCCATAATTTCCTGTTCTGCTTCCGAAATATCAAAGGGAACAAATCCTAACTTTGCCTGATAGCAGATTAAAGTAACTAAAAAAGCAATAAATCCTGATATACTGGTTATATTTGGCCCATAAACCATTTGATGGTTAATTATCTCCGTTAAACGAATCCCATTCGTTTTTATCAAAACTGTGAGCACCGCTAAAATTGAAGGAAGTTCGTAAGCAAGAATAAGTTTCATCTCACGGGAAGACCCTACTGAACCCAGAGGATTTCCTGAAGAAGAGCCTCCTAAGATAAGCGCTATTCCGGGAATCAAAAGGAGATATATTACCACAATCAGATCACCAATAAATTCGGTATGGGGATTAATAAGAAGTTTCCCCAGCATAGAAGCTACAAGGGTAACGGAGATTAGCCCTAAAAATGGACTGATTATAAAAGTAAAAGTCTTTCTCCCAGGGATAACTATCTCTTTCTGCATCAATTTAATTAAATCCAAAAAATTCTGATACCAGGGAGGGCCTTTCCTCCACTGAACCCTTGCAGTTATTTTTCTATCTATCCAGCTCACTAGTAATCCCATTGTGGCCGTAAAGAGAAATCCCGGAAAAATCAAATAGTTAAAAAACAATCTTAACATACTATTCGTTATTGGGTTACTTGCGTTATAGCGTTACTTGCGTTGAGAGAAAATATTTTTATACCCAATAACTCTATGACACTAAACGCTATAACGATCTTTCTTCTTTAAACCATCTCCTTGATTTAACTGCTAAATTATCACCTACAAAATATATATTTTCTTCAGGCTTTTCTTCTACTTCCTTTAATTCTATTGCCTTATAAGGACAGGTTTTTACACATTCAGGAATATTTTCTTGAATTCCAATACAAAAGTCGCAGCGTGAGTCTAAATAAGGAATAAAAT
>JAMWCM010000017.1 GCA_023818355.1 Candidatus Omnitrophota bacterium | reverse complement strand
CTTTAAATATGGGAAGAATTGTTCCCATATATCCTTTAAGTGGCAAATTGACCCAGCGAATCTTACGGTCAATAATCTATGAGACAGTTAAGCAATATGCCCATAAATTGTCTGAATTTGTCCCCTATGATATCCGCAGACGAAACAATTTACCCAATATTGTGGAGGCGGTAAACTGGATACATTTTCCTGAAAATTTGGGAAAGAAAGAATTGGCGAGGAAGCGCTTTGTTTTTGAGGAATTTTTCCTTTTACAGTTGGGGATTGGGATGAAGCGGATAAAGGAAAAAATATTTAAAGCAGGGATAAGTCATAAGATAGATAGAGAATTATTTAATCTCTTTGTAGAGAGAATTCCCTTTAAATTGACGGAGAGTCAGATCCGAGTGATTAGAGAGATAGAGGAGGATATGGCAAGACCTAAACCGATGCAGCGCCTACTTCAGGGTGAGGTAGGTTCAGGTAAGACCATTATTGCCTGCTATGCCCTTTTACTTACCGTGAATAATGGTTATCAGGGAGCCTTAATGGCTCCTACAGAAATTCTTGCGGAACAACATTTTATAAATTTGAGTAATCTCCTTATTCCCTTGGGGATAAATGTTGGACTATTGGTCAGTGGTATTCCTCAGCAGATGAAAGAAAGAATAAAGGAAGAATTGAGAGAGGGAGAATTGGAGATTATTGTGGGAACACATTCTTTAATTGAAGAGGATGTGGTATTTAAAAAATTGGGTTTGGTGGTTATTGATGAGCAACATAAGTTTGGGGTATTGCAGAGAAAGAAAATGCAGGATAAGGGATTAAATCCCGATTGTCTCATTATGACCGCCACTCCCATCCCGCGCACACTTGCTTTAACTTTATATGGAGATTTGGATATCTCTACCCTCTATGAACTACCCAAGGGCAGAGGGAAGGTGAGTACTTATTGGGTTTCTGAAGAGAAGCGCAATGAGGTATACAATTTTATCAAAGAGCAGATAAAACAGGGGAGGCAAGCTTTTATTATCTATCCGCTTATAGAAGAATCAGAAAATCGGGATGTAAAGTCTGCTCTCCAGATGTATGAAGATTTAAAAAATGATTCTTTCCGGGAGTTTAAGGTAGGACTTTTGCATGGTCGCCTTCCTATTGAAGAGAAGAACAGGGTTATGCATGATTTTAAAAGGGGTAAAATTGATATCCTTGTTTCTACAATTGTTATTGAAGTGGGGATAGATGTTCCCAATGTTACGGTTATTGTAGTAGAAAATGCCGAGAGATTTGGATTGGCACAACTTCATCAACTCCGGGGGAGAATTGGTAGGGGAGAGCATCCTTCTTACTGTATACTCTTTTCTTCAGCAAAAAATGAAGAAGCCCAACAGAAAATTACCGCCTTAGTGAGAACTCAGAATGGTTTTAAAATCTCCGAAGAGGATTTAAAAATACGCGGTCCGGGCGAATTCTTTGGCTTACGCCAACATGGGTTTCCGGAAATAAGGGTGGGAGATATTTTAAAGGATATGCAGGTCTTAGAATCAGCCCGCAAAGAGGCATTTTCTCTTCTCAGATATGACCCCGAATTAAACTCTTCCAAGCATAAAATTCTCTTGGAGAATTTAAAGCAAAGATTTCCCCACTTAGACTTAATCTCTGTGGGTTAAACATGCGCATAACTACGGGAATATTGAAGGGAAAGAAACTGGTATCTCCGCGCTTAAAAAAGATTCGCCTGACTGAGGAGAAGGTGCGCAAGGCAATCTTTGATGTCTTAGGTAGTTTTGTAAAAGGGGCAAAAGTCTTAGAATTGTTTGCCGGTTCAGGGGCTTTGGGAGTGGAGGCAATTTCCCGGGGAGCAGAAAAGGTTGTCTTTGTAGACAATCACATTGCTTGCATTGAAGCGATAAGAAAAAATATTCCCAGAGAATTTAAAACAAGGACAGAAATAATTAAAGCCGATTGTCTTAAGACCATAAAATATCTTGCAGAGAAGAAAGAGAAGTTTGATTTACTCATTCTTGACCCTCCCTATAAAAAAGGATGGGTTAGTTTGACCTTGAAAAAACTTTCGGAAAATAGTATACTATTGAATCCTGAAGCAATGATTGTCGTGGAGCATCATTGTACCGAAGAACTTGATTTAAGCGGTATAAAAAATTTATTTTTTTTAAAACAAAAAAAATACGCTGAGACCTTAGTATCTTTTTTAAGATTTGGGAGATAGATGGAAAGGATAGCAATATATCCGGGAACCTTTGACCCCATTACTTATGGGCATTTGGATATTATTAAACGGGCTACCATTTTATTTGATAAATTGATTATTGTGGTAGTAAAAAATCCTCAAAAAGAAACCCTCTTCTCCTGGGAGGAGAGATTAGCCTTAGTGAAGAAGGCGGTTAAAGGGATGAAAGGAGTGGAGGTTGATTCTTTTAGTGGTCTGGTTGTTGATTATGTAAAGAGGAAGAAGGCAAATATAATCATTCGGGGTTTAAGAATGATTTCCGATTTTGAATACGAATTTCAGATGGCACTTACCAATAGAAGACTTTCTCCCTCTATAGAAACCATCTTTATGATGCCCAGCGAGGCATATTCTTATTTATCTTCAAAATTAATAAAGGAAGCAGGGAGTCTGGGAGCAAAACTTTCCTCCTTCATTCCCCCTTTTGTAGAAAAAGCGTTAAGAAGAAAATTTGCTGGTAAGGGTTTATGAGTAATCTCTTTCATACTTTGCGCGAGAAAGCAAAAGCAAATCCCAAGTTGATTGTTCTTCCTGAAGGTGAAGAGAGAAGGATTCAGGAAGCGGTGAGATTTATTGCCAGAGAAAAAATTGCGAAAATAGTCCTTTTTGATAAGGGAGTCAATTTAGAAAAATTATTACAGGAAGAACTTGCTTCGGGTTTTCTCAGGATAATCAATCCTGATAAAAATTATTTGTATGAGAAGTATGTCTCTCTATATGCAGAGATACGCAGGGAGAAAGGAATAAGTTTAGAAATAGCCCGGAAAATTGTAAAGGAAAATCCAGTGTTTCTTGCGGCATTAATGGTGAGGAATAATGAAGCCGATGGTTTTGTAGCGGGAGCAAGTTTATCTACCTCCGATGTAGCCAGAGCAGCCATACATTGTATAAGAAAGAAAGAAAAAAACTCTACGGTAATGGGGGCTTTTATTATGTTAGTTCCAGACTGTCCCTATGGAGAAAATGGTTTATTTGTCTTTGCTGACTGTGCGGTGGTTCCAGAACCCAGTACGGAGCAATTGGCGGAAATCGCCCGAGAGACCGCTGATTTTACAAAAAATGTTCTGGGGATATTACCCCGGGTTGCTTTATTGAGTTATTCTACCAAAGGTTCAAGTAAAGGAAAGCCTATAGATAAGGTCTTAAACGCTCTGAAGATAGTAAAAGAGAAATCTCCAGATTTATTAATTGATGGAGAATTGCAGGTGGATACTGCCATTGTTCCAGAAGTGGCAGAGATAAAATTCCCTTATAGTCCCGTAGCCGGTAAGGCAAATGTTTTAATCTTTCCCAGTTTAGAGGCAGGAAATTGTGCCTATAAACTTGTGCACCGCTTGGCAAAGGCAAGGGCAGTAGGACCGCTATTCTTGGGTTTAGAAAAACCTGCCAGTGACCTTTCCCGGGGTTGTGGGGTAGAAGATATTGTGGATGCGGTAGCGGTGACTGTGGTTCGTGCACAAAAATAACTATGGTGTGGGTATTGGTATTAAATGCGGGAAGTTCTTCCATTAAATATTCGCTGTTCAAAATGCCGGAGGAGGACTGCTTTCTCAGAGGTAATTTGGAACGGATTGGGGAGCGTTTTTCTTTTATAAAGCATATGCTCAGCGGAAGCGGACCATTTCAGAAGAGATTAAAGATTGCCCATCACCGTGAGGGAATTAATTTTATCTTTTCCCTTCTTCTGGATAAGGAGAAGGGAGTGCTGAAAAATTTAAAAGAAATTTCCGGTGTAGGTCATCGGGTAGTGCATGGGGGAGAGGTTTTTCGTCAGCCTTGTATTATAAATAAAAAAAGATTGCTTAAGATAAAAGAATATAGTATACTTGCACCTTTACATAATCCTCCCCAGGTTTCAGTTATTGAAGCCTGTTTGGAGTATTTAAAGGGGATACCCCAGGTAGCGGTATTTGATACTGCTTTCCATTCCACGCTGCCCAAATATGCATTCTTATATGGGTTGCCTTATGAACTATACGAAAAATTTGGAATAAGAAAATATGGATTCCATGGGATAAGTCATCAGTATGTTGCTGAAGAGGCGGGGAGGAGGCTTAAAAGACCTTTGCAGGATTTAAAAATAATTACCTGTCACTTAGGCAACGGTTGTAGTATAACTGCGGTTAAAGGAGGTAAGTCTATTGATACGAGTATGGGATTTACTCCCTTGGAGGGAGTGATGATGGGGACACGGCCGGGAGATTTTGACCCCTCAATTATTCTCTTTCTTCTTAAAAAGGGATACAGTATAGAGAAAATAGACCATCTGTTGAATAAAAAAAGTGGACTTTTAGGATTATCCGGGGTAAGTAATGATATGCGGGATATAATGAGACAGTTAAGGCGGAATAATCTCCGTGCCCAAATAGCCTGTGATGTTTTTGTCTACCGTATACAGAAATATATTGGAGCATATGTGGGAATTCTAGGAGGTTTGGATGCCCTTGTCTTTACTGCGGGGATAGGAGAAAACCAGAAGGAACTGCGTGAAAGGATTTGTAAGGGACTAAATTTTCTGCTTAAGGCTACGGGAGCACGGGTTTTGGTTATTCACACAGACGAAGAACAGTCCATTGCCCGTCAAGCCTATGCTTTGTTAAAAAATGAAGATAAAAGTAAGTAGTATTCCTGAAGCCGGAGAAAGATACCAGGAGACATACCTTCCCCAGGTCTTAGACTTAGAGCGTTTTGATGTAAAAGTAAACAGACCTTTCAATGTTAACTATCATATTCTCAAAGAAGGGGAGGAGGTTTTTGTAAGGGCAGAAGTAAAAGTATGTCTGGAAATTATCTGTGCACGCTGTCTGGATAAGGCAGAATTTATAATTGAGAAAGATTATAATTTTACCTACAGAGTAAAACCTACCGATATTCTTGATACTACCGAGGATATTCGGCAGGAGATTATCTTAGATTATCCTTTAAAACCACTCTGCAAACCCGACTGTTTGGGCTTGTGTCCAAAGTGTGGCGGAAATTTAAATAGAGGAGAATGTAGATGTAATTTAAACCAAAACTGGGGAGGGGAAAATGGCGTTACCTAAAAGAAAATTTTCTAAATCAAGGAGAGACAAAAGACGCACCCATTGGAAAATAGATTCTTCCCATTTAATTGCCTGCCCTGAATGCGGAAAATTGAAATTACCCCATCGGGTATGTCCCTATTGCGGTTATTATCGGGGTAGGCAGGTATTAGTGATAGAGAGGGAAAAAGAGGAAGAGTGATGAGACACATTCGTATAGCCGTGGATGCCATGGGTTCCGACCGTGCTCCTTATGCGGAGATAGGAGGGGTAGTTCTGGCAGTAAATGAAGGATATGGAGAGGTTATTCTGGTCGGTAATGAAGAAGTTTTAAGAAAGGAGTTAAGGAGATATAAGCTCCGTTATCCGGAGAGGATAACCATTCAAAATGCTTCGGAGGTAATAGGAATGGATGAACCCCCGGCCATAAGTGTACGCAGAAAAAAGGATTCCTCAATTATGGTAGCCACCGAATTGGTAAAGGAGGGAAAGGCTGATTGTTTAGTTTCCGCGGGTAATACCGGAGCAGTGGTCTGCGCTACCACGCTTGTCTGGGGACTCATTCCCGGCATAGAAAGGCCAGGGATTGCCATAATTTTCCCTACCCTTGAAGGGGTTTGCATTCTTATTGATGTGGGGGCAAATATTGACCCCAAACCCATCCATCTTTACCAGTATGCAATTATGGGTACAGTTTATTCTAAATATCTTTTAGGTAAGGATAATCCCCGCGTGGGATTACTCAATGTGGGAGAAGAAGAATCAAAAGGAACCGATTTTGTCAAAGATACCCATCAGTTACTCTTAAGAAGTAAACTGAATTTCATTGGGAATGTAGAAGGAGGAGATATTTTCCGGGGCAAAGCGGATGTGATTGTTTGTGATGGATTTGTGGGGAATGTTGCCTTGAAGATTTCTGAGAGTCTTGCTTACGCTTTAATTGAATTCTTAAGAAAGCATATTAAGAAAAGTAACCTCGCCAAAATAGGAGCCTTATTTTTAAAAGGGACTTTCAAGAAACTAAAGAAAGAGATAGACTATGCTGAATATGGGGGAGCACCGCTCTTAGGAGTGGATGGGGTTTGTACCATTTGTCATGGCGCTTCTTCTTACTGGGCAATAAAGAATGCCTTGAGCTTCACTTTCTTCTCTGTAAAAAATGATATCAAAAACCATATTCGGGAGGAGATAGAGACCTTAGGAGGAGAATTAAAATGAGGGAAGAAAGAGTGGGGATTGTGGGGGTAGGGGCATATTTACCGGAGAGGATTCTTACAAATTACGATCTGGAAAAGATGGTGGATACCACCGATGATTGGATAATTACCCGTACAGGGATAAGGGAAAGAAGGATTGCTTCTGATAGAGAGGCTGCCTCTGACCTAGGAGCAAAGGCCGCAGAAGAGGCTTTAAAAAATGCGGGTTTAACCCCAGCAGAGATAGAACTGCTCATCTGTGCCACCATTACTCCGGATATGCTTTTTCCCTCTACCGCCTGTTTCATCCAGAGAAAAATAAAGGCTAAGGATGCGGTCTGTTTTGATATCTCTGCTGCCTGCACTGGTTATATCTATGCGCTGAATATCGCGGAGCAATTTTTAAAAAACAATACTTACAAAAATGCCCTAGTGATTGGTACGGAAAAACTCTCCGCAATTACCGATTGGAAAGATAGAAGCACCTGTGTTCTCTTTGGAGACGGTGCAGGTGCCTCGGTTTTAAGGAAAGTGAAAAATGGGGGGATAATTTCCAGTTATTTGGCTTCGGATGGAGAGCAAGTGGATTTACTTAAAATTCCTGCGGGTGGTTCAAGGATGCCGGCTTCTTTTTATACTCTGAAAGAGAGATTGCATTTCTTAAAGATGGAGGGGACGGAGCTCTTCAAGCACGCAGTAAAGTTGATGGCGGAAGCTGCGGAGAAAGCACTCAACCGGGCAGGATTGAGCTGTAAAGATGTAACCTATCTTATCCCTCACCAGGCAAATATCCGTATCTTACAGGCGGTAGCCAAGAAGATTGGACTTCCCATGGAGAAAATTTATCTCAATATTGAGAAATATGGAAATATGTCCTCCGCCTCTACCGCTGTGGCTTTGTATGAAACCGTAAAGTTTAAAAAAATAAAAAAGGGGGACATTATTGTTTTGGTTGCTTTCGGAAGTGGACTTACCTGGGGAGCCACGGTAATTGAGTGGTAAAATGGATGAAAAAAAGATTGCCTTTGTTTTTCCCGGTCAGGGTGCACAGTATGTAGGAATGGGAAAGGATGTTTATGAAAGTTTTAGGGATGTGCGCCTTCTATTTGAGAAAGCGGAAGGGGTGCTTAAATTCGATTTAAAAAAATTATGTTTTGAGGGTCCAGCAGAAAAACTTAAACTTACCTCCCTTGCCCAACCCGCAATTTTGGTTGTTTCCCTATCGGTTCTGGAAGCCTTAAAAATTTTGGCACCCGATATTTCTCCCCAGGTAGTTGCCGGATTGAGCCTGGGAGAATATTCTGCCTTGGCTTTTGCCGGAGCAATTGGTTTTGAAGATGCAGTAAGGCTGGTTTATAAAAGGGGAGAATTTATGGAAGAGGCATCCCGTCTCCATCCCGGAGGGATGGTTTCTCTCTTGGGTTTAAATTATGAGACCGTGGAAAATATCTGTAGAGAATCAAGAGCAGAGATTGCTAATCTTAATTGCCCAGGGCAGATTGTTATTTCTGGAACGCAGGAGGCTTTAGAGAAAGCAGTTAATTTAGCCAAGGAGAAAGGAGTTAAAAAGGCGATTTATCTGGAGGTAAGTGGGCCATTTCACTCTTCACTTATGTCTTCCGCCAGTAAAAAACTCCTCGTAGAATTAAATCGTATAGAGATAAGAACACCCCGTGTCCCGGTAGTGAGCAATGTAACTGCCTATTTTGAAAATACCCCTCGGGAGATACATACCAATTTGGTTAATCAGATAAATCATCCCACGCGCTGGGAGGAATCGGTGAGATTTATGGTTGACGGAGGGGTAACGCTTTTCTTAGAGATTGGTCCTGGCAAAGTCCTCTCCGGTCTGATTCGCAGGATTGATAGTTCCCTGGAAGTTTATAACATAGAAACTGTTCAGGACATAAAAGTATTTTTGGAAAAAATTGGGATGGCTTGAAATAACTTGACACTTCCTACTTTTTTCTTATATAATTTATACCACCTTAGAGGGATCAATGTTGCTTAAGGAGAAAGTTACCATTGTTACCGGTGGAGCAAGAGGGATAGGTAAAGAGATTGCCTTGCGTTTTGCTCAGGAAGGGGCAAAGATAGTTATCTGGGATATAAATATAGATGAGCTTGCAAGGGCAAAATTAGAAATTCAGAATTTTACCCCGGATGTTTCGGAATATAATGTAGATGTAAGCAACTGGGAAGATGTAGAAAAAACTACCGGAAATATTCTTGACAAATTTAAAAGAATAGATATACTGATTAACAATGCGGGGATAACCCGGGATGCACTTATTTTAAGAATGGATGAAGATGATTGGGACAGGGTAATGGCAGTGAATTTGAAAAGCGTCTTTAACTGTACTAAAGCGGTAGCAAAAGTAATGCTTAAACAGAGAGAAGGAAGAATTATAAATATTTCTTCCATCATTGGGCTTGTAGGTAACTTGGGACAGGCGAATTATGCGGCCTCCAAAGCGGGAATTATTGGTTTTACGAAAGCGGTGGCAAAAGAGCTTGCTTCCCGAGGGATTACTGTTAATGCGATTGCTCCCGGATTTATTCAGACGGAGATGACCGAACGCCTTCCACAGGAGATAAAAGAGCAAATGCTTGAGAGAATCCCGATGGGAAGATTCGGAACCACCAGGGATATTGCGGAGGTAGCTTTATTTCTCGCTTCTCAATCTGCCAGTTATATTACGGGGCAAGTAATTGTCGTGGATGGAGGGATGATTTAAAAAGAAGGGAGGTAAGAAGATGGAAGTAGCCGAAAAGGTAAAGTCCATTGTTGCTGAGCAATTAGGGATAAAGAAAGAAGAGATAAAAGATTCCTCTTCGTTTATTGATGACTTAGGAGCAGATTCCTTAGACACTGTGGAACTGGTGATGGCTTTGGAGGAAGAGTTTGGGATAGAGATTTCTGACGAAGACGCAGAAAAGATTCGTACAGTGGGAGACGCGATTAAATATATTGAGGAAAAAAGCCAAGCAAAGAAGTAGGATAAGTTGTAGAAAATATTAAAACCATATAACCCGCCAGGGAAGGCGGGTTTATTATTAAAGTAAAAATGGGAAGGCGCAGAGTTGTGGTTACCGGAATGGCGGTAGTCTCTCCTTTGGGTTCTACGCTTGAAGATTACTGGAATGCCTTAAAGGAGGGAAAGAGTGGGATAAGAAAAATCACCCATTTTGATGCCCAAGAGTTTGAATGTCAGATTGCCGGTGAGGTAAAGGATTTTTCTCCAGAGAAATATTTCAGTTCCCGGGAAATTAAACGGATGGAGAGGTTCACGCAGTTTGCGGTAGCCGCTGCAAAAGAAGCCTTTAACGATGCGGGTTTACAATTGGATAAGGAGGACCCTTTCCGGATAGGAGTGGTGGTTGGTTCAGGAGTGGGAGGATTGCATACCATAGAGGAACAGCACAAAATACTTTTGGAAAAAGGACCTTCACGACTTTCTCCCTTTATGATTCCGATGATGATTGAGAACATTGCCCCCGGACAGATAGCCATAACCTTAGGATTAAAAGGTCCCAATACCTGTGTAGTCACTGCCTGTGCTTCTTCTGCTCACGCTATCGGAGATGCCTTTAAGATAATTCAGCGTGGGCAAGCGGATGTGATGTTGACCGGGGGAACCGAAAGCTGTATTACTCCCTTAGGTATCGGAGGATTCTGTGCTTTAAGAGCTTTGGCTACCCATTACAATGATATACCCGAAAAGGCTTCGCGTCCTTTTGATGCTAAACGTGAAGGTTTTGTGATGGGAGAGGGAGCAGGGATTGTGGTCTTAGAGGAGTTAGAGCATGCCCGGAGACGCAATACCAAGATATATGCGGAGGTAGTAGGTTATGGTTTAAGTAACGATGCTTACCATATAACCGCTCCCGACCCCGATGGTCAAGGAGCGGCCAGAGCCATGGCGATGGCTATTGCGGATGCCGGGATTTCTCCCCGGGACATTGATTATATAAATGCCCATGGAACCTCTACACAATTAAACGACAAAGTAGAGACCTTAGCCATAAAGATTGTTTTTGGAGATTATGCTAAAAAAATCCCGATCAGTTCTACGAAGTCAATGATTGGACATCTCTTAGGGGCTGCCGGTGCAGTGGAGTTTATTGCTACGGTATTGACCATAAGATATGGAGTTATTCATCCGACGATAAACTATGAATTCCCCGACCCGGAATGTGACCTTGATTATGTTCCTAACATTGCCCGCCAGAAGAAGGTTAAAATTGCTCTCTCTAACTCCTTGGGGTTTGGTGGGCATAATGCTACGCTGATAGTTAAGGAGTTTATTTAAAATGTCATTTTTTTTCTTCATCCATTGGGGGAGAAAAAAAATCCTTCCCCCTGAAGAAAAGGGAGAAAATTCCGAAAGTAATGAAATAATTATTATCCCCGGAGCAGTAGAGATAACTCTTTCCAGCCACGATATTGTGGCTTTAAATTTAGACTCACCAGTAGAGATAAAATCAAGTTTACAGGGGATAATTGAGCAGATAAAGACAAAGGAAGGATTAGCCATCCTTGCTCATCCTAGTTATTTACTCAAACCATACAGTCGCCGGACACTCCTCAAACTGAGGGGTTACTTGGGTATGGAGATATACAATCCCAGTAAAATTCCCTGGCCAGAGTCAACACGCAGATGGGATTTTATATTGACCAGAAAATATGGGGAAAGAATCTGGGGGTTTACTTCTGATGATATGCATGATTTAAAAAGGGATGCCGGGAGAGCCTGGGTTATGGTTAAGGCAGAAAGAAATACGCTTAGCAGTATTTTTGAGTCCTTAAAACAGGGTTCTTTTTATTCTACCACCGGGCCATTGATTGAAGAGATAGGCTCAAGTACCGATTGCATTCAGATAAAAATAAAAAATCCGGCTAAGTTCAAATTTATCGGGTATAACCACCAAATTTTGCAAGTGAATTTTGGCAAAGAAGCAATATATCGTATAAAGCCAGGAGATAAATATGTGCGTATTGAGATTAAGGACTTAAAAGATAAGAAAAAGGCTTGGACACAACCCATTTTTGTTCACGAAGGCAGGATAATTTATTTTCCTTACTTTGCTAAAGGAGAATGGCTGAAAGGATGTCTACATCTCCATACAGAGATTGATGGTGGGACAGCACGCTTGTCCGAAGTAACTGCCTGGTATAAAAAACATAATTACCATTTTCTTGCTATTACCGAACACAATTTTATTACCCATCCGAAGTATTTAGTGAAGATTGTGCCTTAAACATGTTTACTGAAACTTCCGATAAATGGCTTGTTTATTTTTTCAAAATCTTTGTATCTCATTTTAAGCATTTCTGTATGCGTTCCCGCATTGAAGACTATTTCGGTGTTTTCGGATAATTTTTTATCTACATATATGGGAAGGTTAAAGAGTGGACTCAGGGGAGGTATTGCCCCGGGTTCAATATCGGGGAAGAGTTTTAGCATTTCATCTTCCTTGGCAAGGACGGCTTTCTTTAGTCTGGCAATCTTTTTGAGTTTAGAGAAATCAATGAGATAGGTTGCGGGTAGGACTGCGAATATGAAATTTCTGTCGGTTTTTATTAAGACAGTTTTTGCCACCCGGTCACCAGAGATATGCTGGACGGCGGCAATTTCTTGAGCGGTATAGGCAACTTCATGTTTGAGAATTTCATAATTGATTTTGTTCTTTTTGAGATAGGAAATTATCTTTCTGGGGATAGCCATTTTCCCTCCTTTTTGAAAAGGATTAATATTTTGTTTTGAATTTTCGCATAATATAAATTTTAAGTCAAGAAAATTTTACATATGGGAAAGAAGAAAATTAAGCGTGCGCTACGCTATTTTTGTGCCCGTCTTCTTTTAAGGGTTGCGTTGGTAATAGTTTATTTTACTCCCCTTTTTCTGTTTCGTCGGTTATGTATTCTTCTGAGTAGAATTTTCTTTGGGGTTTCCCGTTACTATCAAGGATTGGCTTTCAGTAATCTAAGGATAGTTTTCCCGAAACGGACAGATGAGGAAAGGAAAAGGATTTTATTGAGGTCTTCTGTCTTCTCGGGGATGAATGTCGCCCATACTTTCTGGTTCTTGGCACATTCCAGGAAGAGGAGAAATTTGGTGGTTTTAAAGAATCCCGGCATCCTTGACACTGCTCTCAATTATCAATGTGGGGTGATTGGGATAACTGCGCATATTGGAGCTTTTACCATCTTGGGCGGGGTATTGGCAGAGTATGGATATAAGGTAAATTATATCTTGCGCACTCCCCGCGATGAGAAGATGAAAGGATTGTTGGAAAAGGGACTGCGGATGCAGGGAGTTAAACCCATATTTACAAAACCCATGGTGGATTGTGTAGAAAAAGCCATTTCTGTGCTCCGGAACAATGAAATTTTAATTATCCTCATTGACCGGGAGGTGGGTAATTCGGGAGTATTTGTCAGATTTTTTGGCCATTACACTTCTGCACCCGCAGGACCGGTGATTTTTTCTCTGCGCACCGGTGCCAGAATAATTCCGATGTTTATGTTGAGAGAGAACCAGAGAGAAAGTTTGCTCTTTTATCCGGAATTCAAAATAATCTATAGAGATAATCTGGAAAAGACTATTTTTGAAAATACTCAGAATTTAATTTCTTTCTTAGAGGAGATTATAGAGAAATATCCTGAACAGTGGAGTTGGATTGACCGGAGATGGAGAGTGGCAATGGATAGGTAAGGAGGATGAGATGAAGACTAAAAAACAGCATTCTGCAGGAGGAGTGATTTTTAGAGAAAGAGGGGGGAGGATAGAGGTTGCGCTGATTTCCCGAAACAACCATACTATCTGGTGTCTCCCCAAAGGAAATATAGAAAAAGGGGAGTCTGTGGAAGAAGCAGCCAAGAGAGAAACCAAGGAGGAAACCGGATTGGATGGGGAGTTATTGCAGAAGATAAATACCATCCATTATTTTTATTCTTCTAAGAAAGAAAATTTGCGTTTTTCTAAGACGGTGGATTTTTTCCTTTTTAGATACTTAAAAGGAGATATTAAAGAACATGACTGGGAAGTAGATAGTGTGGAATGGTTGGAGATAGAGGAGGCGATTAAGAAATTAACTTATAAATCAGAAAGAGAGACTCTAAAGAAGGCTGAGGAAATTCTTTACAGAAAAGAATAAATTTGTTATAATCAGAAATCAATTATGAATGATTATTTCAAGAAATTAGAATCTCTGGTAGATAAAACCGAATTGGAAAAACTCGAGAAGATAAAACATCCCACAGTACATAGATTTATTTATGAAGCGATTGTACTCTGTAGACCTAAGAATATATTTATCTGTGCCGATACACCTGACGAAATTGCTTATATCAAAAATATGGCGATTGTTTCCGGAGAGGAGTCAGCTGCTTTAATCACTCCTGGTCATACATTCCATTTTGATGGGCCTCAAGACCAGGGGAGAGATCGGCAGACTACCAAGTTTCTTGTTCCCCACGGAGAGAGATTAAACCCTGTTTTAAATCAGATAGAAAGAGAAGAGGGTTTAAAAGAGATTTTTTCTTTGCTAAAAAATTCTATGCGGGATAAAACGATGATTGTTAGATTTCTATCCTTGGGTCCGATAGATTCCGTATTCAGTACTCCCTGTATGGAGTGCACGGATTCCTGGTATGTAGCCCATTCAGTAGATTTACTTTATCGCGAGGGTTATAAAATGTTTTGTGATATGGATGAGGTTAAGGATATATTTAAGACTTTACATTCTGCAGGGAGATTGGATAAGAATAGAGTTTCTCTTGATTGGAATAAGAAGAGAATTTATATTGATTACCTTACGGATACCGTTTATAGTGTAAATACTCAATATGCGGGTAATTCTATAGGATTTAAGAAACTTGCTTTAAGGTTGGCTATCCGGAAAGCACATCGTGAGGGGTGGTTAGCAGAACATTTTATGATTATGGGGGTGAAAGGACAAAAAAATAGAAAAACCTATCTTGCCGGTGCTTTCCCTTCTGCCTGTGGAAAGACCTCCACAGCTATGCTCCCCGGGGAAACAATCTTAGCAGATGACCTTGCTTATGTTAAGGAGATAAACGGGGAATGTCGGGCAGTAAATGTGGAGAAAGGGATTTTTGGAATTATTCAGGATGTCAATCCTAAGGATGACCCTTTGATTTATGAAATACTAACTTCTCCCGGAGAGATTATTTTCAGTAATGTTTTGATAAAGGATGGTAGACCTTGGTGGTTGGGGATGGGTAGGGAATTGCCTAAGGAGGGGAGGAATTATACGGGAGACTGGTATGATGGGAAAACCGATGAAAAAGGGGAAAGGATTTTCCCCTCCCATAAAAATGCAAGATACACTGTTTCATTGAAAGCATTGCCCAATTGTGATTCTGCCTTAGACGATCCCCAGGGTGTGGTCCTTTCCGGGATAATGTTTGGGGGAAGAGATTATTCGGCATACTTTCCGGTTCAGGAAGGATTTGACTGGGAACACGGAATAATTGCTTATGGAGTGAGTTTAGAGACCGAAACCACCTTTGCCCTGGTTGAAGAAGAAGGGAAATACGAAATTAACATCATGAGTATTCAAGATTTTGTTTCTATTCCCTTAAGTGAATACATCAGAAATTACCTTGCCTTTGGAAAAAAATTGAGAAAAGTCCCACTGGTGTTTGGAGTGAATTATTTTTTGCGTGATTTAAAAACCGGGGAATATTTAAATGCAAGACAGGACAAGCATATCTGGATAAAATGGATGGAGCTGAGAGCAAATGGTGAGGTGGGAGCGAGAAAAACCCCCACCGGCTTAATTCCCCTCTTTGAAGACTTAAGATATCTTTTTAAACAGATATTAGATAAAGAATATACCCAAGAAGATTATCAGAAACAGTTCAGTTTAAGGCTGAAAGAGAACCTGCGCAAGATAGAAAGGATAGAGAGATTTTTACAGAATCAGATTCCCGATGCTCCGGAAGAGACTTTTAGAATTCTGGAAGAACAGAAAAAGCGTCTTCTTCAGGCAAGGGAGGAATTAGGTGAATATATAACTCCGGATAATTTTTCTGTAGTATGATTAAAGAGGATGTGCTGAAGGAAACAGATTTTCCTGGGCTTAAACTCTTTAAGCGGGGTAAGGTGCGCGATGTCTATGAGTTTGGAGATAAACTGCTTATTGTCTCTACTGATAGAATCTCCTGTTTTGATGTAATTTTGCCTACATGTATACCGTATAAAGGGAAAGTCCTAAACCAAATTTCACGCTTCTGGTTTGATTTCACGCGTGAGATTGTTCCCAATCATTTTATTACCGCAGAAGTAGAAAGATATCCTTCCGAGGCACAGAGGTATAAAGAAATCATAAATGGCCGTTCAATGTTAGTTAAGAAAACAAAGCCAATACCCATAGAATGTGTAGTGCGGGGTTATCTTTCAGGTTCTGCCTGGAAGGAATATCAAAAAACAGAATCTATCTCTGGGATAAGATTGCCTAAGGGATTGAGGGAAGCAGAAAAATTACCTTTCCCCATTTTTACTCCTGCCACCAAAGAGGAGATTGGACACGATATAAACATCACGCAAGAATTTGTAGAGAAAAAACTGGGGAAGGAGATTACTCAGGAGATAAAAGAGATAAGTCTTAAAATTTATGCAAAGGCAAGTCTATATGCAGAAGCAAAGGGAATTATTATTGCCGATACAAAGTTTGAATTTGGAATGGATGGAGATAAAATTATACTTATTGATGAGGTACTTACCCCGGACTCTTCGCGTTTCTGGCCAAAAGATGGTTATCAACCGGGAAAACCCCAGCCAAGTTTTGATAAACAATTTGTGCGAGATTATTTGGAAAGTTTAGATTGGGATAAAACGCCTCCTGCTCCTGAACTTCCAGAAGAAATAGTCAAAAAGACTGCGGAGAAATATTTACAGGCTCTGAAGATGTTGGTTCCCGATGTAAATATTTAGTCAAGACGGTTTCCTTCTACCATAAGATAGATAGTCCCTTCCTTAACCGATTCTAATATAGATTTGAATAAATTTTTCTTCTTGCATAGAAAATAGTTTAGTAGTAAAATTAAAAAAGAATTAATATATTTTCAGGGGAGGTGAGACGATGAAAAAGTTCAAGGGTTCGATTAAATTGCTTCTGGTAATTTTGGCTTTATCTTTAACGATGGAAAACATTATTTTTGCTTCTGATAATGAGGAGAGGAAAAAGCGCGAACTGGAAGAATTACAGAAACGCTTTACCTGGTGGCCTACGGATGCCAAACCTGCTCCTGTAAAAGACCCGGAAAGGGGGGGATACTGGTGGTGGCCAACCATTCCTGGTGAGATTAGACCCTGGGGAAATCGGGGTTATGTCTATGTCTATAAAATTATCTATGACTATAAAGCAGAGGAACTTCCTCCTCCTCAACCTCGGGAATTAAGACCATCGCTTTTGATTAAGCGGATAATTAAGAATGTGAAGATATATTTTGATTTTGATAAGTCAGAGATAAGAGGAGACGCAATCCCTGTCCTGGAGACTGCAGTGAGGGCACTGAAGAAAAATCCTCAGGCAGATATTTTAATCACGGGAAACTGTGATATCCGTGGACCGGAGGCTTACAATTTAAAATTGGGAAGACAGCGTGCTGAGGCAGTAAAGAGATATATGATAGAAAAAGGAATTGCCGATAGTCGTATCCGGATTGTCAGCCGGGGGAAATTGGATGCGGTTGCTCCCATAACCGACCTTGTGGGAATGCAGAAGGATAGGAATGCCCAGTTTATGGTGGCGGAAGTGGAAGAGATAATGCTCCCTGCTCCCGAAGAAATTCCTCCTTCGGCAAAGCCGATTGATGAGACTAAATTTTTGGAAGAGGAGAGAAAGGTTTTGGAAGGAGAGATTAGGGTTTCTACCCGGGAATATACGGTTAAGAAAGGAGATACGCTCTGGAAAATAGCCCAGGAACAGTTGGGAAGTGGGCATCGCTGGAAATATCTCTATGAACTGAATAAAGAAAGGATTAAGGACCCCAGTAGATTAAAGCCAGGATTGAAAATCATTATCCCTGTGGAATAGAACAGGTTAACCTCTATGGATGTAGAGAAGATAGAATGGCAGAAGCTGAATAAACTACTGTTGGGGGTATTTCTATTTCTCTTGGGATGGTTTCTTTTAGATATTCTTTTGAGTTTAGGAAAATCTAAAAAGGAGTTTTTAATTTCTCCGGAAGAAAGGGCAGAGGTTAGTGAAATAGAAGAAATTAAAACGGTGGTTGATTTTGGTAAATATTCTCGGGATTTAAAAAAGCGTCAGCTCTTTAAAGGCACTTTACCCACAGAGAAGAGTTTCTCCACCCCCTCAGAGGATGCGGTCTATATTTCTCCCTCCGACTTTCAGCTCTTAGGGATTGCCGGAGGTAGTAATCCTCAGGTTATTATTCTGAATAAAAAGACCAACCAGACATATTTTCTCTATCAGGGACAAAAACAGGACAATTTAGAAGTAGAGGAGATTTCCGGGAATAGAGTTAAACTCAATTATGCGGGTCAGAGTTTTGAATTGTTCTTATAAAATGGCGGGGAGAAGATTTTTATTTATGTTTTTTATCCTTTCATTTTTTTGTTTTCCTTTATATTCTCAGGAAGACACCCTCAGTGAAATAAGGGGGAAGAAAATTTCTCTGGATGTTAAAGGGATGGATATTGTGGATGTTTTGAAAATCTTTTCCATGCAGACAGGGCTCAACATTGCGGTGGGAAAAAATGTACGCGGCACAACCACTATCTTCTTAAAAGATGTGGATGCCGCCAATGCTTTTGAGATAATTATGGCTGCCAATGAGCTTGCCTATGAAAAAGAAAAAGATGTAGTCAATGTTATGACCGATAGGGATTACGAGGTAAAGTATGGGAGGAAATTTCGTGAACCCACGCAGATAAAGGTGGTGCACCTTAAATATTCCGCAGCTGCTGATGTAGCCAAAGCGCTTACGGAGATAAAGAGCAGGATAGGGAAAGTGGTTGGTGATGAACGGTCCAACAGTATTGTGATGTTAGATAGCCCTATTTCTATCGCCTTAATGACCGAGGCAATTGAGCGTATGGATGTGCCGATAAGGACGGAGGTTTTCAATTTCAACTATGCGAAGGTAAAAGATATTGAACCACGGATTACGGAATTGGTTACCAAAGGGACAGGACAGGCTAAATTTGATGAAAGGACGAATAAATTGATTGTTACCGATACTCCCCAGAAAATTGAGGAAATCAGAAAAGTTATTTCTGCCTTAGATGCCAGGACCAAAGAAGTTTTGATTGAGGCAAAGATCATTGAGATAAGTTTAAGTGACAAGTATGAGATGGGTGT
>JAMWCM010000124.1 GCA_023818355.1 Candidatus Omnitrophota bacterium | reverse complement strand
TTCTTCAGGTTTGGAGGGAATTAACTGTGCCAATAATTGAGAATTTAATATTAATAAAACAACTAAACCTGTTATTACCCCTATCTTTCTCATCTCCTTTTCCCTCAATTACTTCCGTCCTCCACCCCGGGGGTGGAGTTGGTTATTTCTTTCTTTTTTGTTCTTTTTGCCGCTGGCGTCCCTCTTTAACGCGTGCTTTTTCTTCCTTTGCAGCCCTTCTCTTTTTTTCTAATTCTGCTTTCTTTTGTGCCTTCTGGGCCTCTAATTCTTGCTTTTTCCGTTCCCTTTCTGCTTCGCGCTGTCTTCTTTTTTCTTCTTTTTCTCTTATCTTTTGTTCTTTTCTGGCTTTTTCTTTGGCTAAAGTAATTTCTTTCTCCAGGACCTTATCCCGGGCAATGTCGCGGGCATAATTATATAAAGGTATAGCCTCCTCATATCTTCCGGCGGAAGCAAGTCGGTTTGCTTCATTAAGAATGTCCTGAGCAGTTTTTTCTTTTTTTATGCTGATAAAATCGCTTGATTTCTTTCTGATTAATTCTTCTTCTTTGGCACGGCGCGCTTCTTCCTTCTTTCTCCTTTCTCTTTCTTCGGCTTCTTTTAAGGCTTTTTCTTTTTCCGCCTTAAGACGCTTTTTTTCCTCCTGCAGAGCTTTCCGACGCTCTTCCCGTTCAGCCTTTTCACGGGCTTTCTGTGCTTTTAATTCTTGCTTTTTTCGTTCTCTTTCTGCTTCTTGTGCTTTTCGCTTTGCCTCTAACTCGGCTTTCTTGCGCGCTTTCTCCGCTTCCTGAGCTTTTTTCCTTGCTTCTAACTCAGCTTTCTTCTGTGCTTTCTCTTCTGCCAGAATTTGCTTTTTTTCTTCACGAGTGAGAGTTTTCTTCTTTGTGACAGGTTTTTCCGCAAAGGAATAAGGAAGGAAAACAAAAGAAATTAGGTAAATGATAAAAATTGGGAAGATTTTCTGAAGCAGGTGAGTGAAATTTTTATGTTGAGTTGGTTCCATTAATTTTATTTTTGTTAGGCTTTTTCGTTTTGAAAATGGTGGAACTAATTTACTAATTTTTGCAAACCTTGTCAAGAAAAAAATTTTTGGAACCGAATTTATCGTCGGAGAAAAAAATAAAAAAATTTTTTAGCCCTGTTTGATTTTTATCAAAATCTGAGAAATCTGAATTTTTATTTTGCATAAGTACCCAGTGCCTCTATAAGTCTTTGGGCAGAAGGAGTGGCTTTTACCTTTTGTCCAAAAAGAATCTCTTCTGCAGTAAGTTCTTTCCCATAATATTTTTTGTTTGCTTCGTTATCCGGGCTCATCGCTACACCTTTCAAAGATATTCCTAAGAATAAGCCTTTGCTACGAGAATAGGAGAAGATATTTGCTTTAAGTTTCCAGTCAGTATCTGCAGAAGCATCTCTTCCCATCGGTCCGGCTGCAGCGGCCAAATCTCCACCTAAGGTAATCTTATTCTCTAAGAATGCTTTCATTCCTCTTTCCGTGGTAATCACCATAATTAAGTCAATTGCCTGACCACCAACCTGCAATCCATAACTTAAACCTTTAAGCGTATAGAAGGCAGGAGGGCTCCAGCGTCCAGTTTTGGGGTCACGGGAGAGAATAATACCTTTACCATATCTTCCGCCAATCATTAAACCACCACTTAAAACTCCGGGGAAAATGGCAATGCCGGAGGCTTTAGCAAGCAAGTCTGTGGGGATAGCATTATCGGGCATCCCCATCATTTCTTCAAGAATATCCAGAGCGGTAAGAATTTTTTCGTCCAGTAATTCCTTTTCAGTCTTTTCTTTCCCTGTTTCTGCCAAAGTAACTATACTCATAAAAAATAGAACTAACCAAACCAAACCCAATATCTTTTTCATCCTCCCTCCTCTCCTACCCTAATATTATGAATGGCTTACCACATCCACCCCAGGGGTGGAGTCGGATTTATTACCATATTAAGTCCAGCACCGGGTCCATCGGAATAGCTACGGAGTAGCCGGAGTTGTTTATCTGAAGATTAGAGATGTGGTATTTCAGATTGAACCATTCTTCTACAAAAGGCACAAACTGGAGAATCAAGCCAATCACCCTGAATTTGAGTTGAGAATTTTCTTCTTCAACCTCTACCACCGGACCGCCACTATTACCATAGTAAACTGGACAATCAAGAATAATGGTTTTCTGTTTTATGTTTTTCCCCGCGATAATTCCCTTTCTGAGAAGCGGTCGCTCATAGTCAATCTGGGGAATGCTCTGTATACCTAAGGAAGTAGGATAGCCAAAAATAAATACATCATTACCCTCCAGCACCTCCTCAAATCTCTTTACTCTGTTGATGTCCACCGTCAGTAAATCTCCCGGAGTGTTTTTTACTTTAATTCCTTCTCCGAAATTTACTCTTTTCCCAGTTTTCACCTGAGGGTCATCAAGGAAATCTCCAATTTTTATCACTGCCACATCCTGAAAAGGATGGAAACTCATCTGCTTGTTCTGGTAAAGTTTATTTAAATCCAATTCTATTTCCTTGGGGGTGGTAATTTCAATCTGGGCAGGATAGGAAAGTAAAAGGGCAGTCTCAGCACGGGGAACAAATTCGGTTTCGCCTTCTTTTTTTATCTCATTTTTTTCTTTAAATAAAACATGCTTAGCGGTGACAAAAAAGAGGCTTTTATGGTTATCTATATAAAAGCCACTGGCGACCGGCTTGTTGTCAAGTTTGACCAAAACCGGATAACTCAGATTATTATCAGGAATGGCTCGCCGGGCCTCCCCTCCACGACTTATAAACATAAAAATTACTCCTAACCACACAGACCTAACCATATTATTCATCTACCCACCTCCAACGGTTTTCTCCCGCACAACTTTGAAATCTATTCCCGGTTAAAATCCCAACCCTTTTTACCTTAGAGACATCTTGCCCCTGTTCTCTGACCATCTCCTGGTCGGGACGGAGCAAACTTACAACGATTTTATTTTTTGTGGATAATTTTATTTAAAATTTCTGCCAAGCCAAGAATATCTTCTCAGGCCCTGGAGGGCTGAAACAGCCCGGTTTACTCAATGGCAGAAGAATTAATTTCTCATTTCGCCTATTACTTAATTTTTTTGTTAAGCGTATATTCAACATATCCGGCAAGGACTTCCTGGATTTTCATAGGAGGGGGGACGACAAAATAATGATTGATAATCGCATGGGCTATCTCATGACCGAGAATACCTACCCGGAGATTATCAAAGGAGATATAAATAGTATTTGTCTCATAAACATAAAAGGAAAAAGATTTCAGAGGCATACGATAAAGTCTATAAAATTCTCTATCCAGGGATTGAAAATCATTTAAAATTATAATATTTCCTTTAAAGCTACGAAGGTGAATATCCAGAATATCAGAAACCTCAAGAAAGAGAGCATCTAAGGTGTCATTAAGAATTTTTTCGGGATTATTACTCTCCATCTGTGTTGAAGATAGTAGATGGGGAGAAGAAAAATCTAATTTCCGGGCTATATCCA
>JAMWCM010000123.1 GCA_023818355.1 Candidatus Omnitrophota bacterium | reverse complement strand
CCCGCCTGTGTCCGGCGAAAAAAGATATCCTTTCCTCCGCTAAGTTATGAAAAAACCTTTCTTTTCCCCTTTCCTGAAGCCTTTTTAAACATCCTGTAAGCAGAATTTCTGAAGAGGGATTTTCTCGCCTTAACCTCTCCCATAAACTGCGGGATTCATTCTCTGCTTTCTGCGTAACCACACAGGTATTTACCACATATAAATCGGCAACCCCATCCTGTGTTTCGCAAAACCCCTGAGAAAGAAATTTCTCCCGGAGAACCTGCGTATCATATTGATTTGCCTTACAACCAAAAGTATAAAATTTTACTCGCTTCATTCAAATTTAAATACCCAATGATGTTCCCAGAGAAAGAGCAGCTTTAAGCAATTGATGGTTAAGAGGAACTTTTTTAATTTGACTCACTGCTTCCTTCAAGCTAATAGAATTAATCTCCCTCCCCTGCAAAGCCACCATTTCCCCAAAATCTTTCTCTTTTATCAACTTTACCGCATATTCTCCAAAGCGGGTTGCCAGAATCCTATCAAAGGCAGAGGGACTGCCTCCTCGCAAAAGATGTCCCAAAACAGTTACCCGGCATTCAATCCCGGTTCTATTTTCAATCTCCTCAGCCAGAAGATTTCCAATCCCTCCCAATCTTAACGGGTCAGGACTATCCTTTACAACCCTCTGCACAACCATTCTTCCACCCCGGGGATGAGCACCTTCAGCTACCACCACAATACTGAAACGTTTCCCTTTTTTATTTCTCTCCTTTACCCGTGCACAGATTTTCTCTATTTCAAAGGGAATTTCAGGAATTAAAATTATATCTCCTCCCCCGGCAACTCCTGAACAGAGAGCAAGCCAACCCGCATATCTTCCCATCACCTCTACAATCATTACCCGGTGATGAGATTGGGCAGTGGTATGAATTTTATCAATCGCCTCTGTAGCAGTTAATACTGCCGAATCAAAACCAAAAGTCAGATCAGTTCCCCAGACATCGTTATCAATCGTCTTAGGGATCCCAATAATCGGAAGTCCTTTTTCAAAAAACTTATAGGCAATCCTTAAAGTTCCATCTCCGCCAATACAAACAAGACAATCTAAATGCATCTTTTTGAAATTCTCTATACAATGCTTAGAAAAATCGCGAAAAACAATTCTCTTTTTTATTTTCATTGGTTGAGCAAAGGGGTTGGTCTTATTGGATGTCCCTAAGATTGTGCCTCCTAAGGTTAAAATTCCCGAAACATCATCATAAGTTAATCTCCTGAAGCGCTTCTCTATTAATCCCAGATAACCGTCCTCAATCCCAATAATTTCCCAGCCATAGTCATTAATTGCTGTCTTTGCCACCGCCCGGATTACCGCATTTATTCCCGGACAATCCCCTCCTCCAGTTAAAACACCTATCCTTTCCATCTCAATTCGTAATTAAAAATAGAAAGAATATATATCGCTGCGGTCTCTGTACGCAGTACCGCCTCTCCCAGACTTACAGAAATCGCCCCTCTTTCTTTCGCTAAGGAAATCTCTTCCGGACTAAAATCTCCTTCCGGACCGATAAAGATATAGATGTCTTCTTTAAATTTATTCCAGTCCAGCTCTTTTAGACTTAAATTCTTCTCCTCCAGACAGGGAATAATTAAACTTGCTGAAAAGGGTATCTCTCTTAGAATCTGAGAAAATTTCTTTACTTCGCTTATTTTTGGTAAAAACAATCTTCGTGACTGTTTTGTAGCCGAAAGGGAAACTTTCCTCCAGCGCTCAAGAAGTCTGTTCCTTTTCTCTTTATCGGGTCTAACTACACTCCGTTCCGTCACTACCGGAATAATCTCCTCCACCCCCAATTCCGTTGCCTTTTCTACAATCAAATCCATCTTTTCTTTCTTAGGGATTGCCTGAACTAAATGGAAGAAGGGAGGTTTTTTCTCTCTATATTCTTGAGATAATATTTTTACTTTTATCTCTTTATCTTTTAGTTCTACAATTTCTCCTTTATAAACTCCGCCCTCCCCATCAAAAAAATCAACCACAGCCCCTTTCTTATATCTTAAAACATCCCTTATATGATGTGCTTCTGTATTTTTCACATAAAATAACTCTCCCTTGATATCCTCCCGTCTAACCAAAAACATCTTTCTAAATTTTAATCCTTAAACAAAAATATGGCAAGAAAATTATTCAAAAAATTAAACTCAGAACTGTTCTTAGATTCTTAAAATCATCACGGTCTGATTTCCGGGGTGTTTCCATAATAAAGGAAAGTGCTTTCAAGTATGGATGGTTAAGAATCACCTTGAAACCTTCTTTTCCAATCTTACCTTCCCCAATATGCTCATGCCGGTCAAGACGCTCACCCAAATCTGTCTTACTATCATTTAGATGGACAAGAATAAATCCTTTCCATAAACCCAGACTTTCTAATTCCCTCAAGGTATCTCCCAAACCCTCCTGAGTATTTATCTTATATCCCGCAGAAAAGGCATGGCTGGTGTCAAAACAGAGACCAATTATTTCCTTCTTTATAATTTTATCTCTTATTCTTTTTATCTGAAAAAAATTATAACCCAAACTCCTTCCCTGACCAGCAGTATTTTCCAGAAGAATTCCTATCTTTGTCTCTGCTCTTTCTATTGCCCTATTCAGACCTTCGGCAAAGCGCCTTTCTCCAAAATCTTCTCCTTTCCCTTTATGGCTTCCTAAGTGAGTAATTAGATAATCTGCCCCAATAATCTCACTGAAATGTAAGTCCTCTACAAAAAAATTTATGGATTTTTTCCAGATAATTTTCTCGGGTGAGGCAAGATTGATAAGATAGGGAGTATGCACAAAGAGAGGATAAATTTCTTTTTTCTTTCTTTTTTCTTTGAACTCCTCTATCTCTTCTTTTTTGACCTTATTCAACTGCCATCCCCGGGGATTGCGGCTGAAAATCTGCATGGTCTGACAATGGAGCCTCTCTGCCCGTTCCAATGCCTTAAGAAGACCTCCGGAGATAGAAACATGAAAACCAATCCGCATAAAAATATAAATTTTTTATGTGCTATTTTTCAGTCTTGGAATTCATTGCGTGTAACAGCTTATGAATAAAAGAAATTGCCAAGGGCAATTTGGGTGTAGCGAAGCTTTTATCCGCCCTGCTCTTTCTGTGAAAGGGCTGGGGCAGAGTTCGGCTCGGCGTCAATCTGGTTATGTGGTTCCATTTACTTTTCCCGATTCAAATTAACCTCTAACAAAATGTTCTCTTTCCTATATAATTCCAAATTATCTGTATTAAACTCTGGCTTCATTGATACTTTGATGTTAAACAAATCAATAAGGCACCAACTGGTGATAATAAATTCCTTTTCTTTCCGTTCAAATGTGTCAAAACACAGTAATAAATGATGACCATCATCTCTAATTGTTTTTCTTTGAGTTTTCTAAAGGAGAGAAGAAAAAATCTCTTGGTGAACCCACATCCCGTCTTGAAGTTGCCTTTACTTCCAAATAAGTAACTCTTCCATAAATGTCGGTAATCTTCTCGTCAGGATAACCCATTA
>JAMWCM010000016.1 GCA_023818355.1 Candidatus Omnitrophota bacterium | reverse complement strand
GGAACCTGCTCTTCAACTCTAAGATATCTTCTATCAATACGATATTTAAGATTCACGCTATTAACTCCCTAATTTTTTTATGAATATCATCTCTTATTTTTCGGAAAAACTCAATAGATTTTCCCTTTGGGTCATTTATCTGCCAATCAATTCTATGTTTCGCTGGATAAACTGGACAGATATCACCACAACCTAAAGTTATCACATAATCAAACTCTATATTTTTCACTTCATCAAATCCCTTAGATCTTTGATGAGAAATATCTATCCCGATCTCTCTCATTACCTCTATTGCCAGCGAATCAACTTTCCCAGAAGGTTTTGAACCTGCACTGTAGGCAAAATATTTTTGCCAGTAAAGATTATTGACCATTGCTTCCGCCATTTGACTTCGGCATGAATTTTCTACACAAACAAAGAGTATATTTTTTCTAACTATAACCTTTTCTTCTTCAATTTTACCTTCTCTGATCTTAAAAGACCGGATTTCAGGATTATCTTTATCTCTTAAGGAGATTATCACATATGATACCTCAGGATAAAATGCCAGTTCTATATCTCTACCTGAGGGATAAGCAGGGCTTGCTACATGGGAATGGTATATCCCTATCATCTCTAATCCTAAATTTCTTATCTCTTTCATCACTCTTAGTTGCTCTTTTGGGTCCATAAAAAATGTGGAAGGACTCTTATCGGTGTTAGTCATTTCATAAACCTTTTCAACTCTTCCTTCTTTTCCCGCAAAAATTCCACAACACTCATTGGGAAGCTCTCTCTTACCCTGTCTAACTACCTGTTCAAAAAATTCTTTTTTAAAAATAAGCATATTTTATTTTAAAAGAGAAAGCAATAAATAACAGATGAATATACTCAATGCCGGAGTAAATACCCAAACCCTCAATATCTTTTTAGTTATGGGATGAACTAAAGTCTGAGTATGATTTTTCTCCTCTTTTAGAGTATGTATGGCTAAGATAGAAAATGTAGAAAATTGAACATAGGGTGCAGGAAGACCTAAAATAGAACAACCGATGATAAATGTCGTAACGACAAGGGAAACTAATGATGCTGATATAAATCCCAAAGGAACTATCTCTTTACTCACTGTATTTAATACTCCTTTACCTAATATATATCCACCCAGACCAAATAAAAGAGAAAAGATTAGAAACCCAAAATTGGGGTTTATGATATTGGCGGCGATTAATGGACCCACAACATTAGCCACATTGTTAGTTCCGATACCAAAAGCGCTGTAACAATTAGTAAGCAGTGTCCACTTTTTAAATTTTTCCTCGTGATAGAAAAATCTCTCATAGAGTCTTAGATTCTCTGAGCGAGGTGGATAGATTCTTCTTGAAATTAGATAAGTAATAAAATATGACAAAACTGATACACTGACCCAGACCAGAATTAGATATGCAATTAAAGGAATATTTAAATATTTAAAATAAATTCCTGCTCCAACAAAAGAACTAACTGTAACTATGCTCGTAGATTGGGGAATTTTTAGAAGATTGGCTAAGAACAAAGAAATAGAAGCAGAGAGTAAAATTATTAAAACTACATTTTGATCAATAAAATCTGGGGGGACAATTTTACTACTCAAAGTCTTTGCTACCCTTCCTCCAATAAGTAAAGCGCCTATCAGAACAAATACAGTAAAAATAATCACCGCTCTTTTTCCCTTAATTAAATTACTTCCTACAGAAGGTGCAAAGGATGCCGCAAATCCTGATGCTCCCATATTCATTGCCCAGAAAATAGAAATAATTATTAAAATTATTAAATTCATCTGTTCTTCCTAAACCATTCAATCAAGATATTGGCTATCTCAGGCCGGGTGAATTCGGGGGGAGGAACTTCGCCGATGGACAATAATTCCCTTACCTTTGTCCCGCTTAAAGCAAAGTGTTCTGTCTCCGGATGGGGACAGGTCTTAATTGTCGCCATCCCTCCACAGTGTCGACAAAAAAAAGCATTCTCAAAGAATAAAGGAGTAACATCTAATTCCTCAGGTAAAAAGTTGTCAAAGATTTCCTGCGCCTCAAAAGGGCCGTAGTAATTCCCTACCCCGGCATGGTCTCTGCCAACAATAAAATGGGTGCAACCGAAATTTTTTCTTACCAGAGCATGTAAAATTGCCTCCCTTGGACCGGCGTAACGCATTGCCGCTCTATAAACTGCCATAATTACCCTCTCCCGGGGAAAATACTTCTCTAATAAAGTTTCATAACAAGCCATTCTTACCTCTGCGGGGATATCCTCCTTCCGCGTCTCTCCCACCAAAGGATTTAAAAATAAACCATCACAGATTTCTAAGGCAGTCTTAATGATAAACTCATGTGCACGATGGATAGGATTACGGGTCTGAAATCCCACCACTCTTTTCCAACCCCTTTCCTGGAAAATCTTCCGTGTCTGTTGAGGGGTAAGCCAGTAATCTTTAAACTCTTTATGTTCCGGTTGATTGAGAAGAGTAACCTCCCCTCCCAAAAGGTATTCTCCCTGTTTAAAAAGATAATTCACACCGGGATGGTTTAAATCCGTAGTTTTATAGACCAGTTCTGCCTCTTTGTTTTTATCATAAGTATAAATCTGCTCCAGATGGAGCAAGCCTAAAATTTCCCTCTCCTTTAAGAGAGCAATGTCTTCTTTTTCCTTAAAATCTTTAATCTCTTCTTCAGTTGCTGAGAGCGTTATGGGTATACTCCAAACCAAACCATTTTTTAAGCGCAAATTTTCTATTACATTCTTATAATCCTCCTCTGTTAGGAATCCTTCCAAAGGGCTAAATGCACCAATAGCAATCATCTCTAAATCAGAGATTTCTCTTTCATTTAAAAGAATCTTTTTTAAGCCTAAAGCCTTTCTTTCTAAATCTTTTTTTTCTTTTCCTTCAACTATCCGATTTACCAGTCTTCCTCCATGAGGAGAAATTTCTTTTAGCACTTTTTCCTCCTTAATCGATAAGGATGCAATCCACACTCTTTATGTTCGGGAGACTCCCACCACCATCTTCCTGCACGAATATCTTCTCCAGGTTTTATTGCTCTCGTGCAAGGTGAACAGCCAATGGAGGAATAACCTTTATCGTGTAAGGCATTATAAGGAACATTATTTTTGTGAATGTAGTCCCAGACATCTTTTTCGCTCCAGTCAGCTAAGGGATTAAGTTTATAAATCCCTCCATGGGCATCATCAACCTCTATCTTTTTAATCTCTTGACGGGTTACTGACTGTCCTCTTCTTAAGCCACATACCCAGGCAGAAAGTCCTTTTAGAGCACGCTGGAGTGGTTCTACTTTCCTGATCTCACAGCAGAGCCTTCTCAATTCTACACTCTTATAAAATAAATTAGGTCCATATTTATTCAGCATCTCCTCAATCCTCTGGGTATCGGGAAAATAAAATTCTATGTTTACCTGATAACGCTTCCTTATTTCTTCAATGAGACTGTAAGTCTCCTGGGGTAATCTTCCCGTATCCAGAGTAAAGATTTTCATCCGCGGACTAATCTTAGAAAGCATATCCACCAATACCACATCCTCAGCCCCAAAACTGGAAGCCAAAGCAACCTTATCCTTGAAAGTTTCCACCGCCCAGCTTAAAATCTCCTCCGCAGTCTTCTGCTCCAGTTCCTCAAAATTCTTCAACTCCTTTTCCATCCCCTATCCTCCTCTTAACAAAACTATATTTGATAAACGAGTGGGCTTCCCTTTACTCTCTGGGCAATCTTTTCAAAGTCAAGGTTATCCAGGAGCTCAGCAATGTTTTTTTCTGTCTCTCTCCAGATGCTTATAAACACCGAATTTTTATCTCGGGAATTGTGGGTTAGCGATAAAATTGGCCCTCCAATTTTTCGCATCAGTTCTCCCAGACTTATCTGAGCGGGAGAAAGACTTAATCTATATCCCCCCGCTTTACCCCTTATACTCTCTACAAACCCAATACTTTTTAACTGTAGTAAAATCTGTTCCAGATACTTAAGCGGTATATGCTGTTTCCGGGCAATGGTAGATACCGACACCGGTTCCTTCCTCGGCCAGTTTAAAGATAATTCTAAGAGCGCCCTGCAGGCATAATCAATCTTGGTAGAGATCCGCATCTCCTTTAAATATTATTATTCCTATCAACATAATAAAATATACGAAAAATAAAGATTTGTCAAGTTTTTTCTTCCTTCCAGGATTTGTAGCGAGTTAACCGTGTTTAATTTTCGGCGGTGTTCTATGGATTTGGGATTAAAACCGGTTCATACAGCATAGGTTTTAATTTCAAAGCATCTCTTTTCTTATCCAGATGCCGGATAATGAGCTGTGCCGCCTTAAGTGGGTCTATTTCAAATGCCCAACCACCTCCGATAATTTCAAAAAGTTCCTGAGTGAGAAATTTCTCTAAGTTCTTACTTCCCAAGATAGGTAATGGACTTCCAAAAACCACAAAAATCCCCGAAGAAACTACATACCAGCCAATGGCGATTGCTTTTTCGGACATCCATTCTAAGGCCGCACCCGCTACCGGTAAGTCGGAGAAATCTTCTCCCAAACCCCCTTCTTTTAAGATTTCACAACATTCAATCAAAATCCTGGAATTATCCACACAGGCGCCAGTATGTAAAACCGGAGGAAGGCCGGTGGCTTCACATACCTCTCTTAATCCCAAACCCGCAAATTCAAAGGCTGCCTCCGGTCTTAAAAGCCCTCCCTTTCCACATTCAATGGCTGCGCAACCGGTTTCTACCACCAAAACATCATGCCTGAGTAGTTCTTTGGTTAAAGCAATATGTGCTCCCCCACTTAAATTCTTAGGATTATCGCAACCCACAACCCCCACCACCCCTCTAATTCTTCCTTCAATAATGGCATTGTTTAAGGGTCTATAGGTGGACCGATACTTTCCTCCTAAATGATGAAATATTCCTTCGGTGGTAAAACCACAGACTACATCCATTTTCTCCTTAGGAATATTTACACGGGATTTATCTCTTTTAGGAAAATTCTCAATGGCCATCTCCATAAGTCTTCTTGCGGTCTGGGTTGCCTCTTCCTCCTTAAATTCAATATGCTCTATCCCATAAAATCTTGCCTTCTCATGTGTAGAAACTACTTTGGTATGAAAACAAGAGGAAACCTTGGCTAAAGAAGGCATAATACACTGAATATCCACAATCATCAGTTCCACTGCACCCGTAATCAGCACCAATTCCTGCTGTAGAAAATTTCCGGCTACAGGAATCCCTTTCCTCACCAGAACTTCATTTGCCGTGCAACAGACCCCCACCACATTTATTCCCTCTGCCCCTTTCTCGCGTGCTTTGGCAAGGAATTCCTCTTCCATAGCTACCTCTGCAACCACATCCGAAAGAAGAGGAACATGGCCATGAACCACTAAGTTCACCGCATTTTCTTTTAAAACCCCTAAATTCATCTGTGAACGCACTGGCTGGGGTAAACCAAAAAGGATGTCGGAAATCTCCGTAGCAATCATTGAACCACCCCAACCATCGGAAAGGGAAACCCGCATACAGGCAGTAATTAAACTTCTTAAATCATGGTCTACACCCATGTTTGTGCGTGCAATCGCCTCCACCACTTCCCGGTCAATCCCCCGGGGAAGAATTCCCAGTTTTCTCCAGATTTCCTGCCTCCTCTGGGGAGCACGTTTAACAAAAGTAAGCCCTCCTTCCTGCTGACCATACTCGGATAAAATCTTTAAAGCCAGGTCACGGGCAATTTCCTTTAAGGACCGGTTATCCACCGGGATTAAAAATTCCCGGGCAACTTTTTTTAACTTTTCTTCAGATTTTATCTGATAACCCTGAGTTTTCTCCTCAGAAAAAGCAAGCAAAGCCAGGGTAAGGTCTCTTCCATGGTCGTTATGGCAGGCAGAACCAGCAGCGGTTCTCCTTAAAAGATTCCTTGCCGAAATTGTATCTCTATCTGCACCACAGACACCAAACTCTGCTCTTTCTCCAAAAGGGTCAATCCGGCAGGGACCTAAGTTGCAATTGGTGCAACATAGCCCCAATAAACCAAACCCACACTGTGGCTGCTGTAACTGATACCTCTCCCAGACTGTCTGGATATTCTCTTCCTTTGCCTGCCCAAAAATTTCCTTGGTGGCTTCATCCACAAAAAATTTTTCCATTTTCCCCTCCCCGTTTAGTCAGATAATAACTTTTCTGCCAATTCTTTTACCTCTTTATATAACTTATCCTCTCTTAAAATCTCATAGTTTCCGCTTGTATTTACCTGGCTAAAAACCTGGCTATAGGATAAGAAACCAAAAATCTTTTCTTTTCCCAGGTTTCTTAAAAGAAAATCCCTTTCCCTCCCATCTTTCAATTTATTCGCCACCGCAAAAATCCTTTTTACCCCCAACTGTTCTGCCAGAGGAGAAATCCTTTTAAAACTCTCCAGACTCAACTGTGATGGCTCAACCACAATCAGGAGAAAATCAAATTCACGGGCAATCCCCCTTCCTAAATGTTCAACGCCTGCTTCAAAGTCAACTAAGATAAACTCATCTTTCCTTAAAATAATCTCTCTTAAGAGTCTTTTCAAAAATGTGCTTTCCGGACACACACATCCTGAACCTCCGCTTTCAACAGTTCCCATCACAATGAGTTTTATCCCTCTATACTCCTGCATAAATTTCTCCGGAATATCGGAAATCTGGGGATTGAGTTTAAAGAAACCTCCTCTTACCTCCATCCTCTCGGAAATAAGTTCTTTCATTCTCACAATGGGAACAATTTTTTCCGGCTCAGGAAATCCTAAGATACTGGCTAAGTTTGTATCCGGGTCAGCATCCACAGCAAGGACCTGCTTTCCCAAATCTTTTAAATTCCAGGAAAGCAGCGCACAGAGGGTTGTCTTCCCTGTCCCTCCCTTTCCGGCAATTCCAATACGCATAAGAACCCCTCAATTATCATACCAAAATTTCTTAAATTAACAAGAATAAAACAAAAGTAAAATTAAATTATCTTAAGTATATCCTCTGGGCTATAACTCTTCCTGTGGGAGTAAGAAATATCTTTTCAATTTTTTCTTTTAATTTCTCTTTATTATCCAGATTTAATTCATCCTTTAAATTCACCAAGAGGTCTGCATCATAGAGAATTCTAAAATTCAAGCCCTCTTCTTCCCTCGGGGAATGGTGATGGGCAATAATCTCACAGATCTGCTCAATGTCTTCCCTTTTAAATCCCATCTTCTGTAAAATTTTACGGGCAATCTCCGCACCTTTTTTTCCCTGGATATCCCCAGAATCTGCAGCGTATTTCTCTCCCGCAACCTTTATCCCCACATCGTGTAAAATCGCTGCCGGTATAACAATATGCCAGTCACCCTTTTCTATCTTTAAGATTTCCTCCGCAAAATCCAGAACCATTTTGGCATGCGCAATCCTCTTTTTATCCTCGCCAAAATATTCCTCTAATTCTTTGAGCAATCTCTCCTTTACGGTTAGGGCTCTATTCTCCATATATTTTTTATAGTTCTTTTCTCCCACACACTCCCGCGCATACTTACACCACTCCAGACAGGTTGCTTCCTGCATCCGGAAAACGATATTTTTACATCCCGGACAGGAGGCAAACACCTCGTCACTCCAAATCTCCACCACCTCTCCGCAGTGAGGACAGTTTATCTCCTCCGGCTTTGGCTGCCTAAACTTTTCTGAACCCGGACAGTACTCTAAGAACATCTCTTAAGAATATTTAAACCGCAATTACCCTTTTTACTTCCGGAACCTCTTTCTTTATTGCCCGTTCCACACCCATCGCCAGCGTCATCTGAGACATAGGACATCCTCCACAGGCACCGGTAAGCCGAACCTTAACAATTCCCTCCTCCACACTCACCAATTCCACATCTCCTCCATCGGCCTGTAAAGCCGGCCTAATTTTTTCCAATGCTCTTTCTACCTCCTCCCTCATTTTCACCTCCATTCTTTTATCCTCAGGGACAAAACAGCAATAACCAATTCGGTCACATTCTTTCTTTACCTCTTCCCATTCCTCGGGTGTCAATATCTGGAGGGCAATCTGGTAGAGGATGTTATCTTCTTTAAAGATATGGCTTTCCAGTTCCCGCACAAGATAACTTCCCCAATCCAAAACCTTTGTCTTATACTCCTCAAAAGAATGCTCTTGCCATCTGTGGGTGATTTGATAAAAGTTTTTTTTCCTTTCCTTAAATTCTATGTGGTCTGTCTTCATAATCTCCACAGGTTCTGTAATTCCGTATCTTGCAAGTTTAGGGAAGAGAACATCCTCCTCTCTCTGGTGATGGCTCTCTGCCTCAATTAAGTGTTCGGATACCTCTTTGAGAATTTCCATTTCCTCTTTTATCCTCTCAAAATCATCCCCATCATCAATTCTTACCAAGGCATCCTTTAATTTTCCTAAGCTCTCCAAAATATGCTTGTGCTCTTCCATAAATGTATGCACGGGATGAGGAGGGGAAACTTCTATTCTCTTACTCACCAATGTCTCCTTTAAGATATCCAAATGGATAGTGCATAATTTCTCCCTTATCTCCTGATGGGGAATCCCTTCTTGAATTAACTCCTGCTCCAAAATCCCCAGGGTTTTAGCATCTAACGCCCCAAATAGCTGTTTTGCCTTTTCTTTTATCTCCGGGGATACCTCTGGGGATTTAATCTCCGAAAGAATCGCTTTTAAAGCCTTCTTTCTCTCCTCCATATCTATGGATGGCTTTATCCTCTTTACCTCAACTATCCATTCTTGTGGTCCGTCTTTTTCCAGATTAACCTCAAATTCCTGCTTTGCCTTAAGGAGATAAACCAAAGGCAGGGGATTAAAATCAAAGATTAACCTTAAATTATCTGAGACGCTCAAGTCATCCAGCGAAGAAAAGATAAGCGCTTCTCTTTGATGATGGTCTAATCCTTTTAGGTTTATGCTTGACATCCCAATCACCTCCTTCTCAAATTACCTCTTCTATTTCAAATAAGCCCGGTATCTCCGCAAACAATACCATCCTTACCCGCTCCTGCCATAAATTTTTAAACTCCTCCTTCTCCTCTTCTGTGGCTACCCCATAGAAAGATTTTTTAAATAGAGAGTTCAACTTTTCATTCTTGGGTAATTTTTCCGGATAAAATTTTGCCTTTATCTGTCTTGGGTTATCCTCACAACTGAAGATAAATGTATGTGGCTCATTAATTTCTTCTTCAAAAATTAATTTATCTTTGCGTATGAACTTTCCATTTAATCCCGAAAAACCCGTTTCTGGACAGGCACCGGTAATAAAACTTATAATCTGAGACATTACTCCATTTACACCTTCATCGCGTCTTCCTAAGACCTTCACTTTTATTCTTCCTCTCACCGGTAAATTCTCTCCATACAAAGCCTTCAAAGCCTTCTGGGTAAGTTTATAGGCACCAGCTACTGTAGGACAGGAGTGCCCAGCAAATTTTATACAGTCAGTATAAGTAAAGACAAATTCTTCCCCCTCCTCAACTGCTCCCAAAAACTCTGCAAGGGGTTCTTTTAATCTTATCTCCTCCACATCTGCAAAAAATTCCTGCTTCCAGCGTATACTTACCTCACACATCTTTCTCCCCCCTCAATATCTAATTCCCATCTCTGACAGTCTTTTTACTAACTTCGCTATACTCATCCCAAATCTCTGACAACCCTTTAAAGCCAGCTCATTGGGTTCATTTATGGCTACAGGACCATTAAAACCTCTGCCATTTTCTTTACTCTCCTTAACTAATTAACCCTCTCCTCATTTCAACCCTTCAACTTAAAAGAGAATTAACCGTGAGAGATTTCAGTTGAGAGACAATGTAATTTTCCATCTCCAAGAGTTTTTTACGCAAAAGGCATCTACGGATATCCGGACAGAGTCTATTTTTAAAAAAGCATTCTTCTAAGTCTGGTTCTCCTTGAAATATTTTTATCAAATCCCATAAAAAAATATTTTCCGGATTTTGCTTAAGGATAAAGCCACCTTTCCTTCCTTTATAAGACTTAAGGATTCCCTTTTTATCTAAGACCTGGAAAATTCTCCTCAGAAAGGGATGGGGAATTTTTAGTTTTCTGGATAAATCCGTTACCGAAAAAACCCGTCCCTTTTTATCCTTTGCCATAAAACAGAGAGCGCGTAGTGCATAATCAGTGTTGCGGGTAATCAGTTTCATCATTTAAATGATACTATAAAAGTATCAATTTGTCAAGAAAAATTTTCAGGTGAGATTTTCTTTATTGCCTCCCTGATTTTTACCGATTCTGCCTCCGATAATTTCCCTTTAAACTCAATTATCTCTAAGATATTAAATTTTGTGTGAGAAAACATCTCTTCTATCTTTTTCTTGGCAATCCTACTCCAGAGATAAGAGCCAATAAATAAGATAGGTTTTTCAGAATCTACTTTTTCTATGAGGAGTTCCAGTAAACAACGCATGGGAGGAAAAAGATTATTCTCATATACCCCCAAACCAATAATCAATCCCTGAGCATCAATTGCTTCTCCAAGGATTTCACTTAAAGCATCCTGCTGTTTATCGGTAAACTTAAACACCTTGGGATGATAACCACAATCCCTGAGTTCGGAGAGAGTAAAATTTATTGCCCTCTCCATCCCCCCATACATAGAGCTGTAAACCACTACAAGCTTTTTCTCCCTGGGGGTTGCCTTCGCCCATTCAAGGTAAGCAGAGATTATCCTTTGGGGATTATCCTTCCAGAGAAGTCCATGGCCAGGGGCAATGATTTTTATGCGCAAACTTTCCTTCTTCAGTTTCTCTATGTGCTTTATCACCCAATCCCTGAAATGGCCAATTACATTTACTAAATATTTCCGCGCAAAGGGAAAGTAGGAAGGAATGTTTTTCTCTTCCGCAAATATCTCCTCCGGTAAAGAATATCCACCAAAAGCATCCCCGCTAAAGAGGACTCCCTCCTCAGGGAAATAACTCATCACTGTCTCCGGCCAGTGAAGCCAAGGGGTAGAGAAAAACTGTATTTTTTTGTCTCCCAACATTGTCTCTTCTTCTTTTATCTCTCTAAATTTAGGCTTATCTCCATAAAACGCAACGAATAAATCTCTACCTAAGGGATGGGTTAAAACCTCGGCTTTAAATCCCGGAGAATTTAAGACCCCCGAAATGCTTCCACTGTGGTCTGGCTCAAGATGGTGTAAAATAATGTAATCTATTTCTCCGGGATTAACCAACCTTTTTACCGTCTCTATAAATTCTTCTGTATAGGTATACTTCCAGCCATCAAATAATATTTTCTTATTTCCCAGATAAAGATAGGCATTGTAGGTTATCCCTTCGGGGATATACCAATTTGCCTCAAAATATTTTGTTTTCTCATCCCTAAACCTGAGAAGAAAGAGGTTTTCTCTAATTTTATGAATTTCTGCTTTAGACACCGTCTTAAAATATTATCTCAATAGACATTCAAACTGAATATTTGTATGCTCAATCTGGAATCTATCCTTAACTAAGGAATTTATCTTCTCCAGAATCTCATTGGCTTTACTTACCTGGCAGTCCTCAATGACCACATGGCAGGTTAAAGCATAGATAGAAGTAGCAATGGTCCAGGCATGAATGTGATGGACTTCGTAGATTCCGGGAATCTCTTCTTTTATTGTTTTAGCCACGAGATCAATATCTATATGTTTAGGAACCGATTCCAAGAGTATAATTGTAGAATCTCTGATCAAACGGACTGACCAGATGAAGATAAGCAAACAAATAAAGAAAGACAACAGAGGGTCAAAGATATATTTTTTTGTATAAAAGATGATTAACCCCGAAATTACCACCGCAACACTGGAAAGCATATCCCCCAACTCATGTAGAAATGCGCTCTTTATATTTAAGTCTCCCTGACTTACCCTGGCTAAGAGAATTGTTGTAATACCATTGATAACCAGACCAATACCCGAGACAAAAAGCATCTCTAAGACCTTAATCTCTCGGGGATTTATAAACCTTAATATTGATTGATAGATGAGATAAAAGGCGACAAAAATCAGGATTATTCCATTTACAAAAGCAGCCAGAACCTCTGCACGGTATAAACCGTAAGTTCTCTTTTTGGTTACAGGTTGTAAAGACAGAAGTATAGCAAAATAACTTGTGGCTAAGGCAAAAAGATGGGTAAACATATGTCCAGAATCGGAGATAAGCGAAAGACTCCGGGATACGATTCCTCCAAAAAACTCTAAGACCATACCCGAAGCGGTCAAGATTAAAGCTAACTTCAGGCGTTTAAGCTTCTCTTCCTTGGGATATGTGGCTGGAGTAACCGTCATCGCTGAGAAATCACTCCCTTTAGAATCTCTCTTGCCGCTTCAAAACTCAGAGGCAGTTTATCAAAAGATAAAATCCCTTCTTCCTTTAAACTCTTAAGTAACCTTGTCACTATCGGCAATCGCAATCTACCTTTCTTTAAACATTCTTCACAACCAAAAATCTCCCCTAAATTTCCCCAGCGCACCAAACTCCCTGCGGAGATAATCGCTAAATTCTTGGCAAATTCGGGGATTATGTCCATTTCATGAGTGGCCACAACTAAAGTGATGTTTTTCTCCTGATTCAACCTCTTTAAAAACAAAAGCATCTCCTCCTCAGTCTGGGGGTCCAAACTTGCTGTCGGCTCATCTAAAAGTAAAACCTCAGGCTCCATCGCTAAGACCCCGGCTAAAGCCACTCTTTGCTTCAATCCCTGGCTTAAGTCGTGGATTGGTTCAGAACGGATGGATTTAATCTCCAAGAGTTCTAAAACCTCCTCTATGCGTCTATTTATTTCTTCTTCCGAGAGATTCAGATTCTTTGGACCAAAAGCGATATCCTGCTCTACGGTTGCAGAAAATAATTGGTCATCGGGATTCTGAAAGAGAAAACCAACCTTAGAGAATATTTCTTGGGGTCTCAGTTTTGAAATATCCTGTCCTTTAAAATAGACTCTTCCGGATGTTGGTCTTAAAAGCCCATTGAGACATTTTAAGAGTGTAGTCTTACCTGAACCGTTTGCCCCGGTAATAACCAGAATATCTCCTTCCGATATCACCAGGTTTATATTCCTCAGTGCCTCTTTCTCAGGAGGATAGACAAAACTCAATTCTTCAGCCCTTAATATCTCCATCAGTAGAATAACTTATCTTTATAACCCCGAGATAATATTGCTTCATAAAGGAGATTTGCCTTTTGGAAACTCCGGATGATTAAAATTCCTATTAAGACACCCAAGGACTTTAAAGATGTTTTTGTATCTTTATATCCCAGACGGGACTTCTGAGCATAATAGATATCACTTACCTCATCAAAGAAGATAAAGATGAATTTGTACATTAGATAAAAAATCTCTATAAGAATTTGGGAGAGTTTAAGTCTACTCAGAGCTGAAAGTATATCTTCAAAAGGTGTGCTAAAAGACAGCAAAGCAACCATGGATACTCCCGAAAGAATAACCAGAGCCAGGTGCAACCCGGAAGTTTTCGTGAGAATTAAAAAAACACCAATTAAGAAAGGAATAAAGAGTCTGCTTAAGATATATCTCCATTTAACCTTCCAGCTTAAGGATACTAAGAGATAAAGGAGAAGTAAGGAAATAGGGAAGATGTTTCCGCGAAGAATAAGATTTAGGATGAGAAAAAGGATACAGGACAATATTTTAATCCGTGTATCCAATCGGCTCAAAAAATTTTCTCTTAATATAACCGGTTCAAAGAGGATATGAGAAAGTTGTATCATTTTGCTTTAAAGAGACGATAGAAGTTATAGCCCAAGATAAATCCAGCAAAAGCGAATAAAAGGATAAAGACCAGAGACAATATCTCCTCAGGAAGACCGGCAACAGGACCTCTCATTTTGACCCCAAATTCCCGGGTAAGTTTTTCCGCCAATCTTTCATCTAAACCTATAAAATTCATCTATAACAAATGTTCAACAATCTGGGGTCTATGGATGGAGACATATCTTATAATCCCTAAAGTCAAAAAACCTTCTAAGATGGCTAAAGGTAATTGGATGGGGAGAAAGAGTAATAAAAATTTCATAAATGTTTCCCAAAAATCCTGTAGTTTAACCAACGAGAGAGCTAACTGTCCCGAAGTAACTACATAAGTAGTAAGGTCTGCCAAAAGCCCAACAAAAAATACCCTTATTCCCAGAGGAAATTTGAAAAATTTTAAAAGATAATAAACAGATAAGGCAAACATTGGACCAGCTATACCCAGAGAAACAATATTTGCTCCTAAGGTAGTCAGACCTCCATGGCCTAAGAATACTGCTTGGATTAAGAGAGAGAGAAAACTAATTACCCCCGTAGAGAAGACGCCTAAGAGAAGACAGGAAAGGCCTGTTCCCGTAGGGTGGGAGGTTGTTCCGGTAATGGGAACGGGTAGGGGAATCAGAGAAAAAACAAAAACACCTGCTCCCACCGCTGCCAGAAGTGGCAAAAAAAGAGGATTTCTTTTCTTTAATTTTTGGATGCGATATAAGCCTAAAAAAATAAAAGGGATTGCCCATAACCACCAGAAAAAAACCCATCTGAATTCAAGAACTCCTTCCGCGATATGCATAGCATATACCGGATAAGCCGGGTAAAGAAAAAGGAGAAAGAGAAAAATAATCTGCATCTGCTTTTAAATTCTATCATTATTTCTATCCTTTAGCAAATTATTTTTATCTTCCATCAAATAAAAAATCTCCCCTTTTTTTCTCAATAAGAGAAAAACAGACAAATCTTTTTCTCCATTTTTCAGAAAAATTTACTACTTACAGGGCTTCTTGGGCTTTTTGGGTTTACATTTACCCATCTTTTCTCACCTCCTCATAAAATACTCTAAATTTCTCCGCCCTTTTCCTTTCTATCTTCTGAAGAGAAAAATCCTTGCCGGTTATGTCTTTAAGATAATACTGGTAGTCAACAAAGTTTTCATCAAAACAGCAAGCAAACGATGCCTTTGTCCCGCTAAATTCTATGCACAAAACTCCATCCCTCTGAAAAACCACCTTTGCTTTACATTCCGGAGCACGGCGGGAGTTGAATTTACGGGTTACCCGGCTTAAAAGTCTCTGTTCCATTTATATCCCACTCTTCAATCTTTCTCCCACTTTACCTACCAAATCTTTTCCGGGGGTAAGCGTCTTCTTCCCCGGCTCCCATTTTGCTGGACAGACCTGAGCAGGATTCTCTCGTACATACTTAAAGGCTTTCAATTTTCTTAAAAGTTCATCGGAATTTCTCCCCACTGGAAAATAGTTCACTTCCGAAGCAACCAGTCTCCCATCAGGGTCAATGATAAAAGTCCCTCTTAAAGAAAGCCCGGATGCTCCATCATAGACCCCAAAAGTCTTAGAAACGATATGCGTAGGATCTGCGGCCATAGGATATTTTATCTCGGAAAGCAGCTTTTCCTGCTGTTGCCAGGCATAGTGGACATAATGGGTATCCGTGCTTACGGAGACTAACTCTGCTCCCTGTTTCTTTATTTCGGCGTATTTCTCACCCACATCAGCCAATTCTGTAGGACAAACAAATGTGTAATCTGCAGGATAAAAGTAAAGAATGAGCCATTTCCCTTTTTTAAAAATTTCTGAGAATTTAATCTTGCCAAAATCTTTCTTCTCCGGTAAATAAACATCCAGTTCAAAATCGGGAACTTTTTCTCCCACGCTTAAAACTTTAATCTCCTCCATTACCATCACCTCCCTTTATGCGTTTACTCTTCTATCTCAATCTCTCTGGTTGCTTCCCAGAGTCCATGTAAATTGCATTTCTCCCAAGCCTTTAATGGACCGTGGGCATGGCTAAGCTTAACCGGGATTGTAACCTTGGGCACACTCAATGAGCCAGAAAGATTCACCCGGAATAGAAATGTGTCTCCCGAATACAACTCAATCCATTCAATGAAATGTCCGGGCTCATTGGGATGAGCCTTGTATTTCCCTACCTCAATGGTAACCTCAAAGACCTCATTCCTCTTTACCTTCTCGGGAGCAGTGATTACCGGAAGATGCTTCTGCTCCAATTCGGTTAGAGCCTTTAAATCCTTTGCGGTTCTCACTCCGCAGAGAATATCCTCCGCACAGACATACCTAACAGCATCGGCCATAAAAATCACCTCCTTCCTCTATCCGCTCATATCCTTCACAAACAGTCTCATAACAGCGCTCACAGATATTTACAACCTTTCCCTCCTCATCCCTGGCTTTAAACAAATCATTCTGACTTCCACAGATTTTACATTTTTCCATCACCGCCACCTCCTTTCGCAATCATTGGTTACGGATACTATCTACCACTGCATTCTCTACAATATCCATAGAAATCTATACGGTGGTATTTAACCTCTCCTTTTATTTTTTCACCTACCTGCGCATCCAATCCCTTCAATATCGGGATACCTAGATCCAAAACCCTCTTGCACCTCAGACAAAAAAAATGGTAATGTGGCTCCATGTTTCCATCATAACGACAGCTATATTTACCACAGGTAAGTTCCAGAATCTCCCCTTCTTCCCTTAACAGATTTAAATTCCGATAGACTGTGCCAAAGCCAATCCGTGGAAGTCTCCTCCGCACCAATTTAAAAAGGGTATCCGCTGTAGGATGAGATTTTGTCTTTCTCAATTCCTCCAAGATTATCCTTCTCTGTTTAGTTAACCTTCGCTGGATTTTTTTTTCCATCTATTGATAATAATTATTATTATCATTAAATTATAATCAAGAAAGAAAACCCTGTCAAGAAAAAAATTAATTGCGGTAGGGAAATAACGGTTTATAGAATTAGGCGTGCTTTATTACACCATCACTGAACCATTTCTTTCATAATCTCATCAGGAATATCAAAGTTGGCATAGACATTTCTTACATCCTCATGGTCTTCCAATTCCTGAACCAGGATAAGCACCTGTCTTGCCGTATCTCCGGTAAGTTTTACGGTATTTGCAGGAAGCATAGTAATTTCTGCCGAGATATATTTTATATTATTGTCTATTAAAGCCTGCTTTACTTTTTCAAAATCTTGAACCGAAGTGGTAATCTCATAACTATCATCCTGGACAGTCATATCCTCCGCCCCTGCCTCAAGCACAATATCCATCAATTTTTCTTCGGAAATTTCTTTCTTATCTACAACCATAAAACCCTTTTTATGAAAAAGCCAGCTTACACTTCCTGCCCCGGCAAGGTTTCCTCCTTTGCGTGAAAATATGGTTCTAATCTCCTGTGAAGCACGATTTTTATTATCGGTAAGCAATTCCACCATAATCGCTACTCCTCCCGGACCATATCCTTCCATAGTCATCTCTTCGTAATTTACCCCCGGAAGTTCTCCTGTTCCTCTTTTAATTGCCCGCTCAATGTTTTCTGAAGGCATATTTGCTTCGCGTGCCTTCTGAATTAAAAGGCGTAACTTAGTATTAGTATCAGGATTGCCTCCTCCCTGTCGTGCCGCGGAGGTAATTTCCTTAGCAAACTTAGAGAATAATCTCCCCTTCTGTGCATCTACCAACGCCTTCTTATGTTTTATGCCCGCCCATTTGGAATGTCCAGACATAAAACCTCCTTTTAGTGAACTTATAAATATTATATACTTAAATAAAAAGCTTGTAAAGAAGAAAATTAAAATACCGTGATAAAATATTCAGTGGGTCAGTTTATAAAAAAGTGTTTTGTAGAAATCTACAGTTGGGCCATAACTGAACTGACGAAAACGCTGCATAAATTCTGTCTTGGTCATTTCCCCAAATACTAAATATTCAAAAAAATTTCCTGCCAGTCTGATAAACGAAGGGAAAACAAAGCAGACGATAAATAAAATTAACATAATTTTCAAAATATCGCGTATCACTTATTTTCTCCTCGGGGTAGTTCAAAAGGGATAGAGAATTTTGCTTGTCCTTCCCGCAGAGAGAATTTTCCCCTTGCGCAACCAGTAAGCAAAAGTATGAGAAGAATAAAGCTCCCCTCTAAAAGTAATCTCATTATTTTATATTTATATTGTCTGTTTCTGCTGGGTAAGGATTATATCTATAAAGTTTTTCAATCTTCTACTCCGTATAGGATGGCGGAGTTTGCGTAAGGCTTTTGCCTCAATCTGTCGCACCCGTTCACGGGTAACCTTAAAAAGCGCACCCACCTCCTCTAAGGTCTTGGGACAGCCATCACCGATACCAAAGCGATACTTGAGCACCCTCTTTTCTTTTTCCGTAAGTGTATCCAGCACCGCCTCTAATTGGTCCCGGAGTAAGGCGTAAGCGGTAGCATTTGCCGGAGAAACGGCAGTCTTATCCTCAATAAAATCTCCAAAATGGGTATCTCCTTCATCACCTACAGGAGTCTGTAGAGAAATTGGCTCTTGAGCAATTTTTAATATCCCCCTTACTTTATCTACAGGCATTTTCATTTCCTTGGCAATCTCCTCGGCAGTAGGTTCTCTCCCTTTTTCCTGGACAATATTGCGGGAAACCCGGATAAGTCTATTGATTGTCTCGGTCATATGCACCGGAATCCTAATTGTCCTTGATTGGTCAGCAATTGCCCGGGTAATGGATTGCCTAATCCACCAGGTAGCATAGGTAGAGAATTTATATCCCCGACGATACTCAAATTTATCTACTGCCCGCATAAGCCCGATGTTTCCTTCCTGAATAAGGTCTAAAAAGGAAAGTCCTTTGTTAGTGTATTTTTTGGCAATACTTACTACTAGACGAAGATTTGCCTCCACCAAGGCTCTTTTGGCTCTGAAATAACTTAACTCTTTTCTTTTAATATCTATCATCCGCGCTTTTATCCTTTCGTAAGATTCTCCGAAGGCAAGCTCAATTTTTTTCTTCTCCCGCATCCAGTGGGAAACCATTGTGCGTTTGTGTTTTTTTCTCAAGTCGTAGATTTTGCGATTTATTTTCTCTATCTCTTCACAGAGAGCCTTCATTCTCTT
>JAMWCM010000015.1 GCA_023818355.1 Candidatus Omnitrophota bacterium | reverse complement strand
TTTGCCTCTACACAGATTACATCCGGGGGAGCTCCTCCCGCGATCCGGGTTAAAATTTTATTCACATAACCCGCAAAAGGGGTGTGCTCCAATTCTATCTTAATTTCGGGATGCTCTTTCTGCCAGGGCCCAATTATACTCTCAATAATTTCTATCTCTTCAGGAGTTCCCCAGAAAGCAACTTTTATCACCGGAACAGTTTCTTGCATTAATTTCTTTCCGCAGCCCATAAGTAAAAAAACAGACAAAATTAAAAATCTCAATCTCTTTTTCATTTTCAGCAATGATTATTTATTAATTTTACAATTTTATTTTATACTATACAATTAAATTGTGTCAAGTTTTATTTTATGTTATAAAATTACTAAGTGAACTAAAAATGTCCATAATATTTATAGACCAGAGAAGAAATCTCCGCGATAAATTCTTTTGCCTTTTTTATTCTCTCTCCCTGCGTCAAAACCACAATGAGAAAATCTCCCTTTGGTCCGAAAACCAATCCTGCATCGTGGCAGATTTTTCTTTCCAGACCTGTCTTATGGGCAACCTTTATTCCTGAAGGGAGTTTTGAAGGAATACGGTCACGGTATTTTTGATGGAGTAAATACTGTAGGCACTTTTGGGAGATACTTTTATTTAAGAATTTTTTAAAATAAATTCTTCTTAGAATAGAAGCCATATCCTCAGCGGTAGTAAGATTTTCTTTCCTTTTTTTCCGTGCTTGAAAATCCATCATTTTCCGCAAGAGAAGAGTATTCTTTAGACCTATTTTTTTAAAACAAAGGTTAAGATATTCAAAACCCAATTTTTCTATGAGTAAATTGGTAGCGGTGTTATCGCTTACAGTAATCATCAACTCCAGGAGACGCTCAATAGTAAATGTTTTCCCCACAGGCAAGTTCTTCAAAATTCCTGAACCACCTACTTTATCTGATGGCTTCAGGGTTACATTCTCCTTGAGGTTTAACTTTCCCTCTTTAATCGCATAAAAACAGGAAAGCATAATCGGCAATTTTATTAAACTTGCTGCCGGAAAAACTTCTTTATGATTAAAAGAAATTTTCCATCCCGTCGTTAAATCTTCAATGAAAATCCCTGTCCTTCCTTTTAAATTTTTTATTCTCTTTTCTATTTCATAACCCAAATTATTCCAGGCAGATTTCCGCGCTTTTAGAGAAACACTCTTTCTTTTTATTTCTTTCAGACAAAAAAAAGATATCAGCAAAACTCCTAAGATAAGGAGTAAAAAAGGAATCTTCTTCACCGCTCAACATTCTTTGCGAAAATAAAAGCCAGGACAGTTGCCAGTTTAATCATGGCAATTACCAAACAGGTATTAAACACGCCTAAGAAGGGAAGAAGAAAAACCCCTCCCCAAATCCCTCCCATCCATCCTCCCAGCAAATCTACAGCATAAAGTATTCCAGCAGTTCTACCCAAAGGGTAACCCTTCTCCAAATAAAGTTTATTTGCCAAAGGGAATTGCATCCCTACAGGAATTCCTCCCAGAAAAGAAATAAACAGAAAAATAAAAGGATTCTCTGGGGAAATTTTAGTAACTGTAAAAACTATTCCTGAAAAGATAATTATCAACCATTCTATAAGAGAAAATAAAAATCGTTTTTTCTTAATTTTTTCTAAGTTCCTATTTATGGCGTAGCCCCCCGTTACCGTTCCGAACATAAAGGCAGTAATCAGAATCCCTATCCAGTGGAAAACATATCCATAAAAGACCTGAAAGGAGAAAATAACCATCAGGTCAAAGAGCATTCCCGCGAATCCGGTGGTGGCAAGAGAAAGGGAAATACTCAAATGGATTCTCCGGGTAAGAAAAATATAAATAAAAATGGAAAAGAAGATTATTGCCAAGGGAAAACCCAGTTTTTCTATCCTCAGAAAAATCCAGGAAAAATAAGGAGAAAATATAGCATTCCAGTAAGCAAGACTATAGAATGTTGCCAGAGGTTTAAAATCATGATTAATCTTGCGGGTTGCAGATTTAAGAGAAGAAAAGAAATTTTCTAACCACCAGGGTTGAAATCTGTATTCAATATAGGCGGGGAAAAATAAAGAAGCGATAATCTTTCTCTCTTCCTTTCTGGCGATGAGGAGTTTCGCCTCTATGGAATTTAAGTTTTTACTTTCTGAAGCAAGAAAGAGGTTGTTTCCCTCTCCGGGAATTATTTTGATAAAACTGAATACCTCTTTTAATGTATTCAGAATACAGGCATTGAGGTCTCTAATCCCTTCCAAATTAAGCACTGCCCGCGGTAGGCTGGGAAGATTAAAGGCGAAAATTCCTCCCTCTTTTAGCCTCTCTTTCACCAGAAGAAAAAATTCCCTACTGAAGTATCTATTTATCTGTAAATCAGAAGGATTGGAAAAACCTAAAAGAATCAAATCATACTTTTTATCGGTTTTCTTAAGAAAAAGCCTCCCATCAAAATAAAAAATCTTTACCTTAGGATTGTTCAGTTCCCAATCTGTAAGGGGAAGGGGAAATTTTTTTATGGTTTTTAAGAAAACAGGGTCAAGTTCCACATAATCAATTTCTTCTACCGGATGCTTAAGGATTTCGTTAATCAATCCCCCTGCCCCACCACCAATTATCAGAATCTTGCGGGGAGAAGGATGGGAAAGACAAGAGAAATGGGAGAATCCCTCTAAGTAATAAATATCGGGGTGAGGCAGGGTAATCAGCGGAAGTCCATTAAAAAAGAAATACAGAGTTTTCTCTTTCTCCGTTACCACAATATTTCCAAAAAAAGAATTCTGATAATGTCTAACGAGATAACCCTTCCATTGTTTTTTTAAAGAAGACCAATGAATTTTTTCCACACCTTTATTGAAAAAGAGAAAAATATTTAAAAAGAAAAGGATTAAAGAAATAAATCCTATAATCTTATTGAGTAAATATCCCCGCCAGAATTTTCCAGAAAGTAAAATACAGAGGAAGAAATTTATCAGAGTTATCAGAAAGGCAATCTGGAAAGAATTTAAATAGGGGAGAAGAAGGTAAGTAAAGAAAATCCCTCCCAAAATCGTTCCAATTGTTTCATAGATGTAAACCCTACCAATCCCCTGAGCCTCTGAAGAGGCATAAGGGGAAAAAATTTTACAGCCAAAGGTAAACAGAGCTCCGTGCGTAATGCTTACGGGAAAAAGAACTAAAAAAGAAAAGAAAAAAATGGACACCAATCCCAATCCTTCTCCGGTAGCAATCCCAAAGATTTCTCTAACAATCCGTGTAAAATAGATAGATGAAGGGAAAGAAATAGAAAAAATAATCTGGAGAATTAAAAAACCTTCCCATTTCCATCGTAAATCTTCTACCTTTTTCCCTAATAAAAATGCTCCCATTGCTTCTATAATTAACCAGTTGGCTAAAATAATCCCTACGCTGAGTTCGTTACCATAAAAGATTATTAGAAGTTCTCGCAAAAGTAAAACCTGGGCAACGATACCACTTAAGCCCATTACCAGTAAAGAAAAAAGCAAACGCTTCCTCATTGGCAATTAAAACAGCTTCTCTATTGTATAAACTAAACCTTCAATTAACTCCTGCAGAGATCTATAATCTAACTTTTCATATGTATCCTTTCCCGTGTGATAATAGGGGGTGCGGTAGAAAGCGGTATCGGTAATCATTATAGCAGGATAGCCGAATTTCCAGAAAGACCAATGGTCTGAGAAACCGATTGCCGGAACAAAAATCTGGGGAGCGATTAAATACTCTGCAGGAAATTTTGAAACCCTCTTAAAATCATACACTATCTTTTTTAAAAAATTAGCCGAATGGAAATTACTCACAAAAGCAATGAAATTCCCTTTATCAGGATAAAAAAATCCCAAACCCGGAGGATAAGTCTGCGATTTTCTTTCTTGAGAATAGTAACCTATGGACTCCAGACAGAGAACTCCAAAAATTTTATCCTTTTTTCTTTTTGCCTCCTGAACATAACGAAAACTCCCCATATCTTCAGTCATAAAAAAAGGAGGCTCTTCATTAGTGAAGGCAATAAATTTTATTGTATTTCTAAGAGAATTATCTTTCAATATCCGGGCAATCTCCAGAAGCCCGGCTACTCCTGAAGCGTTATCGTCTGCACCGGGAGAACCCATTACCGAATCGTAATGGGCACAAACAATCAAGAACTCATCCGTCTGCTGGGTTCCTGACTTTACAGCAATGATATTTTTATAAGATTTACCTTCTATATAATAAATGTGTTCTTCAGGTAAGTAACCGAACTGTTTAAATGCATCTTTGATGTATTCTGCAGTCTTTTCTAAATTTTGATAATAAATGAAATTTCTCTCACCAATCGCATTTGATAAAACCTCAACATGTCTTTTTAAATTCTCCATTTTCACCTCGCTCTCTTGACCCATTGAACGACTTCTTATCATCGGGACAAAAATCACGGGAAGGATATCCTTTATAATAATTTTTCCCCTTTTTTTCTCTACAAGTTTCAAAATCTGATAATTTTCTCCTACGGGGATAACCAATCTTCCTCCATCTTTTAACTGTTCAATTAAAGGTTGAGGAATTTTTTCTGGAGCACAGGTAACAATTATGGCATCAAAGGGAGCTTTCTCGGGCCAGCCTAAAAATCCATCTCCACATTTTACAAAGATATTTGTATAACCAAATTCTCTAAGTAACTTCTCTGCATTTTTTGCTAAAGGCTCTAAAATCTCTATCGTATAGACTTCCTGAGCCAATTCGGCCAAGATTGCTGCCTGATAACCCGAACCCGTTCCAATCTCCAAAACTTTCTCATCACCTCTCAAATTTAAAAGTTCGGTCATCAAAGCCACAATATAAGGTTGAGAGATTGTCTGCCCATAACCGATGGGAAGGGGGCGATCTTCATAGGCAAATTTTCGGTAAGCCCAGGGAACAAAAAGCTCTCTTTCTACTTTACGCATTACAGTTAAGAGGCGTTTATCCTTTATCCCCCTTGCCTCAATTTGCTCCTTTACCATTTTTTCTCTTGCTTGAGAAAAATCTTCAGCGAAAAGAAATCTATTAAAAGAAAAGATTAAAATAGAAACTAAAAATAACTTTCTCATATTCCCTGAGCCTTTCTCAATCTTTCCATAATCGCTCTCCCCAATCCCTTTTCCCTAATCCCTTCCACAATAATTAAATCTACACCCTCATTATCAAACTCGCGTAATAAAGAAAAAAGATTACCGGCACAGGTAGCAAAATCATCCCCTTTGCCCAAAACTTTAATTCTAAATTTTTCATATTTGGACTTATCTTCCTCCTTAACCATTATCCCTATCTTCTTCCCTTTTCGGGAGAATTTATGAGCTAGTTCTTTCACTTTTTCAATTTGGTGTTTACCCTCTTCTACTACCATTACCTTTGCCCGGGGAGAATAATGGCATCTAAACATACCCGGAGAAACAACTTTTTCTCCTTTACATAACTTAACCTCGGGAATTATTTTTCTCAATTCTTCTAAAGAAATACCTCCTAGACGGAGTAGAGAAAATGGTCTCCGGGTCAGGTCAAGGATTGTGGATTCCAAACCTATCTCTGTCTTCCCGGCATCCAGAATTAAATCAATTTTATCCTTTAAGTCCTCCCAGACATGTCTGGCAGTGGTAGGCGATGGTTTTCCAAAAAGATTGGCACTGGGGGCCGCGAGGGGAGTTTTTGCTTCTCTGATTAAACTTAAGGCAACCGGATGGGAAGGCATCCTTAACCCTACTGTATCTAAGCCAGTGGTAACTATCTCCGGAAGCAATGATGATTTTTCCAAAACCAGAGTTAATGGCCCTGGCCAAAATTTTTCTATGAGTCTATAGGCTATTTTATTTACCTCTTTAGCCACCTTAAAAATATCCTTTTTTTCGGCGATATGGACAATTAAAGGGTCATTTAAGGGACGCTTCTTCACGGCAAAGATTTTGGCCACTGCCTGGGGATTGAAGGCATCTGCACCCAAACCATAAACGGTTTCCGTGGGAAAGGCAACCAGACCCCCTTTTTTGATTACTGCGGCGGCTTTTTTAATTTTGGAGGGCTCTATTTTCTGGGAATTAATTTTTAAGATTTTTGTTTTCATTTTATATAGAATAATATAACACAAAAAAAGAAAATTGAGCAAATGAAAAGAAAATAAGGGAGCAAGAAAGTTTACTTTTCGGTAAGATACGGGAAGAGTTCTCTCCAGGTGGTTTTCCCCACAATGCCATCCACCTTCAAACCTTTATCTCTTTGAAATTTTTTAATTGCTTCCCGGGTTTTTGGTCCCAATTTCCCGTCAATTTCTCCGGTATAGAAACCTGCTCTCTTTAAGGCTGACTGAATATTTCTTATCGTGGGTTTAGGAAGGGACTGATTTTTTTCGAATTCTTCCTTTTTGGTCAACAATTGCTTTTCCAATTTTTTGCGGAGCTCTTTTTCCCTTTCCAATTGAATTTCTAAATCCTCAATCTCTTTTTCACTTTCTTTAAGTTGCTCCTCTAAGGTTCCAATCTGGGTGCGTAGTTTCTGCATTTCCAGGTCCATCTGTCGGGAGGGGGTAGCACAACCGAATGTGAAAAATACCATTATTAAGATGAGGAAAATAAATCTTCCCATTTTTTAAGTATATCATTATCAACTTTTTTTTATCTCTGTCAAGTAAATTCTCCAAGAAGGTGTGTGTATTTTCTGGCTCTTCCTCGGGTAACGATTGCTTTTGTGGGACAGATATACTCACAGAGAGCACAACCAATACATCTCTCAGGAACGATTTCCGGTCCGTATAAACCCTCTTCTACTTCTACCGAAACAATTGCTTTCCCGCGGAGAGGACATTTTAGATAACATTGTAAACAACCTATTCCCTTACCGTAGACAAGACACCCTGCTTTGGCAATAAAAGCGGTTCCCATCTTAAAGTTCTGTTTCTGAAGAAGGGTTAAATTTCTGATTGCTCCCGTGGGGCAGGTTTTTCCACAGAGATTGCAATCAAACCGGCAATAGCCTATTCTTCCATTGCCATAAGGAGTAAGTATTCCGGTGATTCCTGTTTCCCAGAGAGTGGCCTGCAGAAATTTTGTAGGGCAGGTCTTAATACAGAGATGACAGCGAATGCATTGAATCAGAAAATTTTCTTCTTCCAAAGCCCCTGGTGGACGGAGGACCCCAGAAGAGATACTTTTATTTAAATTCAATCTCAGCAGGGGGTAAACAAGGAGAGCTCCTCCAATTGAATAAATTAGTTGTCGTCTTGTAAGGTCAACTTTCTGGTAACTAAATCTGTTAATCTCTATAATCAATCCCAGATTTTCTTCAGGACAGGTAAGACAGTTCATACAGAAAATACATTCCTGTTTAACCCATTTATTTCTTAGATGGGGATTGCAGGCTCCCTGACAATGCCGGATACATTTTAGACAATCTCTGCAATCCTTAAACTGAATGATGTTTAAAATGCTCTTCTGAGAAATAAATCCCAAAAGCCCTCCCAGGGGACAGATAAATCTACACCAGAAACGTGTAGCAAGTAAGTTGAGCAATAAAATTGTCAGAAAAAAACCAATATTTATAGAAACATATTTATATTTCAAGGGAGAAAAATGGGAAATGTTTTCCTGAAACCAGTAAAATATGCGGTCGGAGGCGAAAAGATTTGTATGCTTGTTAAGGATGAGTATAAAAGAGAAAAAAATGCGGTGGAGAAGATGTTTAAATGAAATAATCCCCCGGTAAAAAATGGTAAAGGGGCTAAGTAGACCAAAAAGATTTATTTTCAAAATAGCAAAAATTAAAAGAGAAATCAGAATTAAATACTTTATCTTCTGGAAGGGATGGAAGATTTCCCATCTTTTTTTAAAAATAATCTTTTTGAAGACAAAGGAAACTATCTGATTCAATGTTCCCAGAGGACAAACCCAGCCACAGAAAAATCTCCCTAAAAGAAAAGTAAAGAAGAGCGTGAGAAGGGAAAGAAAGAAAATCTTAGGGAAGAGCTTACCGGAGAAAAGAAGTGATATGCTCAGCAAAGGCTCAAAAGGGATAAAATCATTAATGAAAAAGAGAGAAAGAAACAGAAAAAATAACTGGCTTATCCTTCTGAGGAATAGAAAGAGGAAAAACTTTTTCACGGATTATTTAACCACAGAACTTTTGGGTGTATTTGGAGATTCTATCTTCTTTAAAGAAGAAGGGGATTTTGATTTTGGTCCCAGAGAAATGCTGATCAAAGTCCTCGTCGTAGCTGGTTCTATAGTAATGATGCAAGACTCCTCACCCTTTTCAAAATTGAGCACCCTCCGTCCATATTCTATAATATTAAGTAGAAACCAGCCATACTGGGGCATCTGTTCCCGATAGAAATTAACCGCCTGGTCTGCGGTGGGTGAACCTGTATAGCGCAGTAAACCCACCCGTCCATTTTCATTCTGAAAGATGAAGGATTCATTAGCCATGAGTTTAAAACCCTGAGGAACAGGGACATCGGAAAATTTCAAGAGGGGAGCAGATTCCAGCGGTTTATCCGCGGCGGTTTTTTGAATGGGGAAAGAAGCACAACCCATAAGAAGAATCAAAAGAACACTTAAATATAAGTTTTTCATCTTATCTCCTTTCTTAAGATAACCATATCTTATAAAATTTAATCAGAAAAGTCAAATGAATTCAGCAGATGTTTATCTCCTCTATATGTAAACTCGGGTCAGATTTGATGCCTATATCTGCATGGTATTTTCTGGCAATCTCGCGGAGGAAGCGTGCATATTCAAGGGAAAGTTTCTTCTCCAGATCGGGATGAACAGAAAGGGTAACTTTTCTTTTTTTATTCTCTATAAGAAATTGCTTCAGTCTTCTCAAAACCTCATTGGCTAAAGTGGAGAGGGATTTTACATGTCCCAGACCCTGACAATAAGGACATTTCTCATAAAATACACTTTCAATACTCTGGCGTTTTCTTTCACGGGTCATTTCAATGAGCCCAAATCGGGAAAAGGGATAGAGTTTAATCTTTGCCTTGTCTTCCTTTAAGGCTTCCTTAAAAATACGGAATACTTTTTCCCGGTGTTCGGGGAGAAGCATATCAATAAAATCAATCACAATTATCCCTCCCAAATTACGCAGGCGAATCTGGCGGGCAATCTCTCCGGCAGCTTCCTGGTTGATAATAAAAGCAGTCTCTTCAAGGGTTTTCCTCCCCGATTTTCCCACAAATTTACCGGAATTGACATCTATAGAGACAAGACTCTCAGTCTGTTCAATGACCACATAACCCCCATTCTTCAGTTGCACCACCCGTTTATAAAGTTTTTCAATCTCATTCTCTATCCCCATCTTGGTAAAAAGAGGAACTTCTTCCTCATAGAACCAGATTTTCTTGCGCAGTTGGGGTGAAAAATAGTTTATAAAGCGTATTGCTTTCCTATATTCTTCTCGGGAGTCAATGAAGACATTATCTATTTCCCCAGTAAAAACATCGCGTAAAATTCTCACCACCAGTTCACTCTCCATATGCAAAAGATGGGGAGCATTTACCCTCTTTGCTAAATGCACAATCCTCTCCCAGGTCCGGAGTAGAGAGCGTAAGTCCCGGGAGAATTCTCTCTCCTCCGCCTTCTCTCCAGCGGTGCGCGCAATTATTCCCATCCCCGGAGGAAGGGTTAACTTCTTTAACACCTCATTTATACGCTGGCGTTCTTTTTTCTCGGTAATTCTTTGGGAAATCCCGATACGCGGGTCATTGGGCATAAGCACAAGGTGTTTCCCCGGTAAGGTCAAATGGGTGGTAAGCCGGGCTCCTTTTTTCCCAAAAGGTTCCTTTATCACCTGGACTAAAATTTCCTCATTTACCTTCAGTTTTTCTTCAATAGCGCTATCCTTAGGCTGAAGGGGAAGGTTATTTCTCTCCTCTGACCAGATCTCTTCTTCTAATTCTGAGGGAGGTTTTATCACATCGGTAACATATAAAAAACCATTCTTTTCTAAGCCAATATCTACAAAGGCTGCCCCAATTCCGGGGACAACTGCCGTCACCTTACCTTTATAAATATTTCCCACTAACTGCTGGGAATCTTTTCTCTCCACAAAAAAATCAATGAGTTTGTTGTCCCCGACTACCGCCACCCTTACCTCTTTTGGCTCAACATTGATAAGGATATCTCGCGACATAAGCAAATACTCAAAATTTTAGATAAATTCGCTTTTTATGGAAAGGATTTCAATCCCCTCGGGAAGCTGTTTCTGTAATTTCTTCCGGAATAAATCCGGCCCCATTGGTGGTTCAAGATAAAAAATAACTTCTTCATCAAAACTCTCCACTCCCAATTTCAAGGCACGCTTAAAACTTATCTTCGGATGGGGATTAAACCCTTTAGTGAGCACAAAGGGAACCTCTGCCCGACGCAGGGCACGCTGAAAGAGTCTCAATAAATCCAATTGAGAGATATAAATCATTAAACCGGTTTTGCTGTATTTGACAATGAGTTTCTGCACTACAGGGTTTAAGGCTTATTTATAGAATTTTTTTATTATTGATAAGGCATCAGCGGAAGAATCCACAATCTTAAATAATCCCAGGTCATCTTTTTCAATACAATCTTCTCTATACATTGTATCTCTTAGCCAGGTAATTAAACCCTTCCAGTAACTCTTTCCTACGAGGATTATGGGGAAAGCAGAAATCCTTTTGGTCTGGATTAAGGTAAGGGCTTCAAACAATTCATCCATCGTCCCAAAACCCCCAGGAAAAATCACAAATGCCTTAGCGTATTTTACAAACATCACCTTCCGGCAGAAGAAATATTTGAAATTGATTAACTCCCCTACATAGGGATTGGGTTTCTGCACGATGGGGACATCAATATTTAAACCGATAGATTTGCCTCCGGCACGCTTTGCTCCCTTATTTGCCGCCTCCATTATCCCTGGTCCTCCTCCAGTAATTACCGCATATCCATTTTTGGCTAAAAGATAAGCAAGTTCCTCAGCCATTTTATAGTAAGGAGAATTTGGTTTAAGCCGTGACGAACCGAATACAGAAACCGCAGAACCCACCTTGGAGAGGACTTCAAAACCTTCCACAAATTCTGCCATAATCCGGAAAATTCGCCAAGGTTCTTCGGTAGTAAAATCATTTTTTACATGCTTTTCCATATTCCTCCTTTCTCCATAAGGCAAAATTTTAAGCAATGCTTGTTTTGTGGTGTTATCTTATTTGATGAACCTGGACAAGATTGGTTTTGCCTTCTCTCCCCATAGGATTGGAGCCGGTGATTACAATCTTCGCCCCTCTTTTTAGAATGTTCCTTTTTCTAAAGAAAGCCTCTATCTCCGCAGGTAATTTTTCTAAGGATATTCTTAAGGGGAAAAAGATGGGATATACTCCCCAGAAAAGATTCAATCTTCTTAGGATATTTTTCTTGTAAGTAAAGGCAAAAATCGGAGCCTTTGGTCTGAACTTGGAAATCCAGCGGGCGGTTTCCCCGGTAAAAGTAGGGACAACAATTGCCTCGGAATTTAATCTTTCCGCAGTCCAGACTGCAGAATAGGAAATTGCCTCCAAGGGAGAGATATCTTTTTTTATTCTCTGCGTAAGGTATTTACGGTGGGGAAAATTTTTCTCCGTAATTAGCGAAACTTTGCGCAAAGTGGAAACCGCCTCCACCGGATATTTACCTATAGCAGTTTCTTCGGAAAGCATAAGACAATCCGTTCCATCAAGCACAGCATTGGCAATATCCGTAACCTCGGCTCTGGTGGGAAGGGAATTGGTCACCATAGAAGAGAGAATCTGAGTAGCCACAATCACCGGTTTCCCCTTGATATTACATTTTTCAATAATCTCCTTTTGTAAAATAGGAAGTTTCTCCAGAGAGGTCTCAATCCCTAAGTCTCCCCTAGCAACCATTATTCCATCGCTCTCTTCAATAAGCGCATCTATATTTTTCAATGCCTCCTTCTTCTCAATCTTGGCAATTAAGAAAATCTCCCTGTTTTTCTTGCCGATGATTTTTCTTGCTTCCACCATATCTCCTCCATCCTTCACAAAAGAGAGTGCCAGGAAATCGGGTTTTAAATCGGAGGCAAAAAAAATCTTCTTTTTATTCTCTTCTGCAGTGAGGTAACTATCTATTGAAAAATCGGGGATATTTACTCCCTTTCCGGGCATTATCTCCCCGGAATTTTCTATCAGGCAGAGGGCATCCCTTTCCCTAACCTTTAATACCTTCAATTTTATCAACCCATCATTGAGATAAATTAACATCCCCTTCTGCAATCTCTTTAGCACTTCCGGATAATTAACCCCTGCTTTTTCTTCATTACCAGAAATTTTTTCCTGCGTAAGGGTAAAGAGATTTCCTTTTTTTAAAAAGATGATTTTTTTCTCCAGAGGCCCTAATCTTATCTTTGGGCCGGGAATATCTAAGAGAATCCCGAGGGGGGCATTAACCTTCTCCGCCACTTTTCGTAATTCTCTAACTATTTTTATCTGTTCATCCTTTCTCCCATGAGAAAGATTTATGCGGGCGATATCCATTCCTTGATGAATGAGTTTCTCCATAATCTCCGGAGAGGAAGAGGCGGGACCAATGGTTGCCATAATTTTTGTGCGATTTCCGTAGCGCATAACCTATTCCACCCCCGGGGTGTCAGTAAGAATCCAGATGCGTTTATCTTTTTTCCCTAAATAGTTTAGCAATTCTTCCTGATTTTGTAAAAAGATTATTTTATGCTGGCTATAGAAAACAAGGCTGGGTTTAGAAAATCTGTAGGCAATTAAAATATCTTCTTTTTTTATCTTCTCCTTCAGAGAGAAAATTAAGGCACGTGTGGAACGCAGATTACCTAAGTCTACAGCAAACAATCTATAAAAAAAGATAAGGGAAAATAGAGATAGAGAAAGGGCACTCATAAAGACAAAGAGGGGTTTTCTTTTGAAAACAAAAAATAAGAAAATCATCAGGCTAAAAATTAAGGGATAGACCGCCTCTCGGGGAAGCATCAGTCCATATTTTTTCTGAAGAAAGATTTTTGCTCCTCCCCACAAAAAAATCATGGAGAGAAAAAGAAAAACCATGGAGAAAGATAATTTTCTCCCAAGGTATTTTATCCGCTGAGAGAAAACCTCATTCCAGAAACTGCCTAAAATGATGCTCAGGCAGGGGAAGAGTGAAATAACATAGGTAGGAACTTTGGAACGGGAGAGACTGAAGAAAGTAAAAACCACTCCCCACCAGATAAGTAATAATTTCTGATGCAGAGAAACTCTATTCAACCAGGGCAAAAAAACTGTCCAAGGGAAAAATCCTATCAAAAGTATGGGAAGAAAATAGAATAGTGGCTCACGATGGATATAACCTTTCAAAAATCTTTCCAGGGTTTCTTCATAAAAGAGGTTAAGCATCTCCGAAGAACCAAACTTAAAAATAAGGAGAAGATACCAGAAAAGGCTTAAAAAAAGAAAAATTAAGAAAGCAGAAATTGAGCCCGTGAATAATTCTTTAAATAGAGAAAAATCTCGCGTATAAAGAGAAAATACAAAGATTACCAGAAGGGGAAGAAGTCCCACCGGACCTTTGGTCAAAAAGGATAAGGCAAGACTTATCCAGAAGAAATAGAGAAAAATTTTTTTCTTTCCCTTAGTGTATTTAATAAAAGAAAAAATGGAGGACAAAAAAAAGAAACACAAAACCATATCGGTAATTGCCAGACGGGAAAGGATTAGGTATTCTAAGGAAGTAACCAGAATTAAAGAAGATAAAAATCCGCTAAATGGCGCAAAAAGATTTGCTCCTATAAGATAAGTTAAAATTACCCCTCCCAAAGCAGAAAGCGCGGAGGGAAATCTTGCGGAGAATTCGTTTATCCCGAAAATCTTAAAGGAAATAAAAATTAGCCAGTAAAATAGTGGTGGTTTTTTAAGGCGGATTTCATAATTGAAGTGGGGGATTAAGAGGTCTTTTGTTTCCGCCATCTCCCGGGCAACCTCCGCATAGCGTGGTTCATCAGGGTCAAGCAAAGGAAGATTTCCCAATTTATAGAAAAATAAAAAAGAACCCAGCCCCCAGATAACTAAAAAATAAAATATTTTATTTCTAAACACTTTACTCTAAATTCAAAATATTAGGGTTTAGGATTTCGGGTTTGTGATTTCTTTTTTAATGAGTATGAGGTTGCGCACATAGATAACCATCCCCATTGCCTGCCCCAGGATAAAGACCGGGTCCTGGCGATAGAGTGCATAAATTAAAAGTAATGTTCCTCCCAAAAGGCTTAAATACCAGAAGGCAAGGGGAATGGTACTTTTGCCTTTTTTTTCGGAAACAATCCACTGCACAAAGAAGCGTAAAAAGAAAAAGAATTGAGCAGTAAAGCCTAAAATTAACCAGAAATTGAGTTTCATCTAACCCCCTTTTTCTAATTTTTAAATAATTTCATACTCATATCTTATCCAGTTTCTCTTCATCCAGTAAACCACCAAAAGGTCAATAAAGGGTTTAATTAGACGCCTAAAGAATTTATATTTACTTTTTCCGGAAAAACGGGGATGGTGTTTTACCACAATCTGTTTTACCTTAAAGCCTTCATACTCTATGAGAATAGGTAAGAAACGGTGCAATCCATTGAACAATTTTATCTTTTCCAGTGCTTCCCGACGATAAACCCTCAAGGTGCAGCCGATATCCAAAAATTTGTCTCTGAGGACTAAGCGTCTTATAAAATTGGCAATCCAGGAAGAAATTTTCTTGGAGAGCGGGTCAAATCGTTTCTTTCTCCAGCCACAGACCACATCACAGGAAGCAAGTTCTTTTAAAAGTTTGGGAATATCCTCAGGGTCGTTCTGTAAATCCGCATCCAAACTTACAATAATCTCTCCCTGGGCATTTCTAAATCCGGCATCCAGGGCAAAACTCTGTCCGTAGTTTCTTTTAAATTTAATTATTTTGATATTTGGGTCTTTATCCTTAATCTCTCTAAGGACTGCAAAACTCTTATCCTTTGAACCATCATCAACAAAAATAATTTCATATTCTCTGTCTAAATTGATAAGCACATTTTTAAGCCTCTCGTAGAGAGGAAAAAGATTCCTCTCCTCATTAAAAACAGGAATTATTACTGAAATTTCATTTCCCAGATAACGAGTATCCAATCTCTAACCTCATATATTTCAAATATCTTTGGAGGTGAGACCTCCAAAGATTAGGCGGACCACTGCCAAGCTTCAAAATCAGGGTTGGGTAAAACAATCTTTAATGCTCCTTGGGGAGGAATTTCTTCTATGATATTTTCCCTTTCCTTTATTACTAAATTCAATCTTAGGTCCTCCCCATGCCCAATGCCTAAGTTGAGATAACTAAATTTTATCTCCATAATTTTTAAAAAAGATGCTTTATTGGGTAAGGGAAATTCTCTCCAGCCATCTTTCTGTTTCTGAAAAGTGCGCACCGTAAGTTCCGAAGACCTTTCTATGGGTATTTCCAATTTTGCCTCCTTGGGGAAAAGATTTATCAACAGTTTTAAATCCTTAACCTCCCCAGGTATTTCTAAGTCAAGACGCAAGAAAATCTCTTCAAGGTTAAAACCAAACCAGAATTTCTTCACCAGGGTAGTTACTCTCTGCATACTGGTTCCGATTCGGGTTAAATCCAAAAACCCTGCTCCCACCCATTCATAATAGTTGGTGATTTCTCCATCAATTTCTGGATGGATTAATGCCGTGGGTTCAAGAAAGCGACTAATTCTCTGCGTAAGGATGGGGATTTTTAAGAAATCAGGGACCTCCTTCCCCAGAGCAATATAAACATTTGCCAGATGGAGGCGATAGATTTTATCAAACTCCTCATTGTTTGCCGAGATATGCTCTGGTCCATACCACCAGTTCCAGTCACTTCCCTCAGCAATATAGATATTCTGCCAGGCAAGTTTTGCTTCATAAGATTCTTTAATCTGAGGATTCTCTTTAAGAAAATCTATGAGGCTTTTCCTTGTTTTAAATAGATAATCCCAGGAAAGATTCTTCTCCTCCTGGCCAATCCATACAGAAAAATTTCCATTAATCCATGAACCCGCAAAAAGCCTGGGGATATTTTCTTTAGGAGGATTCTGGTTTATAAACTCACTAAGGGTGGTCATCTGAATATCCTTCTCTTCAGAAAGTCTTCTGTATAAGAGGCTTAAGAAATCCCAACCATCATGGGGATAATATTCCCAGGCATTTTCACCATCTAAGATTACAGAAACAAGATAATTTTTATCCCCGGGGAGGCTTACTTTTATTTTCTTAATTCTATTCAGAAAATCCTCTACTGCCTCGGTGTGTCTCCAGTGATGGTAAACAAAACCAATTAAATCCGATAAACTATGGTCACGAAAAATTATATTTAATTTCCCTTCATTTCTTTCTAAGAGATACGCCTGATAAAGAAGCGCCTCAGTTTTTGGTTTTTTCAAAGAACGCCAAAGAATCTCCTCATCCGAGGCAATCCAGTTAATTCCTACCTTGATTAAAAAGGGCAAGATTTCCTCGGAAACCGAGCCCTCTGAGGGCCAGATGCCTTCGGGCTTTTTGCCAAAATGTGCTACATAATTTTTTATAGCCTCTTCAATCTGCCAATTTAAATCTTCAGGAAATTGAATTTTTTGTGCAGGAAGAGAAAGGGAAGGAATTGCTTCCCGCGCAGAGTCGGAATTTAAAATCAGAGGCATAATCGGATGATAATAGGGAGAGACAGTTACTTCAATCTGACCCTTATCCTGCAATTCTTTATACTTGGGAAGGATTTGCTTTAAAATCTCTAACTGCTTATTGAGAACTAAATTTTTCTCCTCCTCAGTAAAGTGCTTCCCCTTTTTAATTAACTCCTTTAGTTCAGGAATGTTTTCTTTGAAATAAGGGTCAAACCAGGAGAGATTGAACCAAGTGATTAAATCACGAAAATCCTGGGCAGTAAAATTCTTCAGAGAATGTACAATCTGCTTTGCCTCCACAGTTTCTCCTCTTTTCTGGAGGAGTTCTCTATAGCGCGGATAGGGTTTTAACATTGTCTGCCAGTTGAGGGTAAAGAATCGGGTTAAGATAAAGATTTTATCCTCCCGGCTCAATTCATCAGCATTCTTACGGGAAATTTCTAAGTAAATATCTTTAGCCTTTCCCTGGGTATAATCTTCAAGCTGGTCAATCAAAGAAGGGACCAAATTAAAATTGGCTTTAATCTTGGGGTAATTTTCTAAGAGAATAAGCATATCAAGATAGTCCTTAATTCCATGCAGTCTTACCCAGGGAAGATAGACCTCACCGGTTAAGAGGTTTTTATAATAAGGCTGATGCATATGCCAGAGGAATGCCACATAAAGCATAATTCCTCCCCAAAGGGGTCAGGCACTTTTTTGAAAAAAATTGGGAAAAGGGGTCTTCCCCCCTTTAACAAGAACCCCGTCCTACATTGCTTCAGGACGGGGTCTTTTTGAGATAGAGGCTGTTTTAACGCTTAGAAGACAACTTTTACCGAGCCGATGATACTTAAAGCATCATCGTCATTAAGTTTAACTCCACCTGATTCTCCTTCCAAGGCATTCCCGGGGAAGAACCAGCCACAAGCCAGACCAAAGGTTACATCTTCTGTATAGTTGTAGGTGGCAATTAAGTCAATTTCGTCTCCTAAAGATTCCTTGGCTTTCATCGTGTATGTTCGTGAATCGGGGTAACCGAGGTTACTATTAGGATAAGTTACTGAGGTATTATCGGAACTCACCAGTTTCTCATCCAGGCGATAGTTATAGTATTTGGCGGCCAAGGTGATATCTTTGGTGGGCTTGATTGAACCATAGACCTTGATGATCTGGGCATTGGAATTTACACCACCATTAACTCCGGAGAAGATGTAGTCAGCCACAATACCATTGGTCTGGTCCTCATACATGGGATTCCAGGCTTCAAAATCACCGGAATTTCCTGACTCTTCACCCGAACGAAAGGAATAACCTAAACCAATAGAAGGAGCAAAATCAACATCCCAGGTATAGGAGCCATCTAAGTCAAGTGCCCAAGCTTTCTGGTCGCGTGAGGTCCCACCACTTTCCTGAGCATCTCCTCTCTGGAGAGCCACTTCTCCGGAAAGCGCTAAACCCTTTATGGGTTCAACCGAACCTCTTAAACCAAAGTTATAGATATCACCACCCTGGGTTAAATTAACAGTTGTGCCACCAATGGAGGAAATTTCGGTATCTGAGTCTTTGGCAAAGAAGTAAGCTTCGGCTTCGGCATTGTAGGCGCCGAATTTGTAGCCCACATTTACTCCATAAAGGTCTTCATCTTCTCCTGAAGTTTCCGCATAAGCTGCTTCAGTCTCATTAATTTTGGCAAGGATTAAATCAATGGTCCAGGGAGCATAGTCTAAGGTCGCTCTTAAGGCATCAAATGCCTTGCGGGCACTTAAATCCTCTGCCATTGTCCCATTAAGACCACCAACCCCAACGCCCGCATTGGTATCCGGGTCACCCACAATTAAACCGGTACCAAATTTTAAGTTCTGACGACCTAAGATTAAGGTCAAAGGAGAATATAACATCTCCTTTAAGGTGATGTAGGCTAAGTCTAAGTCTACATCTGTAGACTCCGCACTCTCTGTGTCCCAGGTTCTCTCATTGAGTAATCTCACGGTTGCCTGGACATTATCGGTAAGGTCAGCATCAACTCTTAAGCGGGTGATACTGGCATAGAAACCATGGTCATCACTGGCATCTGAACCCGCCCGGTCATCCAAGTCATATTCATCACGGTAGATGCCCAAGATGGAAATATCTCCGCTGACCTTGACATTCTGCACCTCAGCAAATGCGGGTAGGACAAAACCTACAAGCATTGCCAAGGCAAGAAACAAGGTTAATTTTTTACCCATCTTTTCTCCCTCCTATAGTTTACTAAAGCAATTAATCTTTCTCAAAATTATATCTTTATCACCGTCTTTAAAGATAACTTCTTGGCGCTCTTTTTCCTCCCCCCTTTCTTGCCAGGATTTGAAG